>JAOUGQ010000247.1 GCA_029865515.1 Nitrospirota bacterium | reverse complement strand
CCAGCAAATATTATGGGCTAACTCAGAAAGATTGATGAATTCTGCAGGCAACGTGCGACGCTTTTGATTCATAGGGAACACTCACAAAAAGGTGGAATCAGCCAACGGTGAAAAGATCTTCACCGACCAAAAAGACATAAAGACATGTTGGGGTGGTCAAAGAGAACACGCAGAAGAGTCAGTTAGAGAGGGTCAGGCATTCCCAACGGGTTGATTCTGATCTGCCCCCGATTGCGCCAACGAAGCAACAACAGCGAAGCGTTCGCCCACGATCCGGGTCACCCGGTTCATATGCTTGGCCAATTCCTTGGCTTCTTCCGGGGGAAGATCGCGACGAAACTGTGGATGGAGCCCCCACCAGGATTCAACTTCTTCACCCTGTGCGCGAGACACCACGCTGATCAATTTGATCAAGTTTTTACCGGCCGTCTCCGGAGCACCGGCTTGCGTCGAAGAGGTTCCCTCTTGAGCAGACGACACTGATGAAACCGACGACTTCTCGGCCGAAACCAAGGGAGCGGGAGCCGCCTCCTCCGCTTTGGGTTTGGTGGCATCTTCGAATAAGCTTTGGAGAGCAGGCACCACTGCGCTTCCGCACAAAAATGCAGCGGAGACAATTTCCTGCTTGCCGGGTGCGCCTGCTTTAGAAGCCACTCGTTCGGAAAAAAACTGAAAATATTGATCTCGCTCTTTGGTTTGGTCTGTGACCACAAACTTAAACTGTTCGTAAGTTTTCCGACTCTCGGACACCGCTTGCCCGACGGACAGAGTCACCTCCATGTCATCAATCTCACTGGAACTTAAGGAGGGAGCCAGGACGGTTTTTAATTGATGGGCCACCGAATCTTCCAGGCTATTCATAAATTCCCGTTGGGCCTGGATCGGAATATAAAATCCGGACAGCCGGTCCACGAGGTTAAACAGCATACGCAGGAATTCCATATAAATTTCCCATTCCTGCTTCCGCTGCAGCTTGATGGCTTGCTTTTGGTCGGACCGTTTAATCAGGTTCACCGACTCCCGAGCCACGCTCATCATGGTATGAGCCAGATCTTTCAGAACTTTATCGTAATTTTCAGCTGATTTTTGAGCCATCCTTAACTCCGTAATTGAATAAAGTATAACTGAGGACTAGAGACCTGTCCAAGCCTAATATCTCCCGCGTTGCAACCCACTCCCACGTATGCTATACACGGCCAAGGAGAGCCACAAGACTAGAGCCAGGCTCAATTTCCTTTCAATTCCTGCCACTGAATTCATGGATTCCACCTCTCAACATTCCAAAGTTTATGTCCTGAAACGACCCCTGGAGGAATCCACTCCGCCAAAATTATCCCGCAATTACGCGGCAGAATTGAATCCCCAACAACTCGCCGCGGTCGAAGTGGTAGAAGGGCCTGCACTCGTCATCGCCGGGGCCGGCAGCGGGAAAACACGCACCCTCGTCTACCGGGTGGCCAGGCTCATCGACCTTGGCATTTCGCCAAGCTCCATCTTACTCCTGACCTTTACCCGTAAAGCCGCCCAGGAAATGCTCAGCCGGGTTGGACTCCTGATTGGACTCCGTAGCCAGCAAGTCGGCGGCGGCACCTTTCACTCGATGGCCAATATTCTCCTGCGCCGATATGGCCGCCCGGTCGGACTGGAACCCGGGTTTACCATACTCGATCGGGGAGATTCGGAAGATTTGCTCAGCCTGTTGCGGGGCCAATTGGGGCTCAACGACACCGGCAAACGGTTCCCGCGGAAACACACGCTGGCCGAAATATTCGGTAAATCCGCCAACACGCTGGAAAGCCTGGAAGACATTGTCCTCAACGAGTACAGCCACTTCGGTGAGTATCTCGGAGAACTCCAGAAAATCCAAGCGGCCTATGAGGCCGCCAAGCGCCAACGGCAACTGGTCGACTACGACGACTTATTAGTCAAACTCCTCGAACTCCTGGTCATCGACCAAGAAGCACGGGAAACGATCAGCCAGATCTTTCGCTATATTCTGGTGGATGAATATCAAGACACCAATCGCCTCCAAGCCTCACTGGTCCGCAACCTGGCAGCCACGCATCAGAATGTCATGGTGGTGGGGGACGATTCACAATCCATCTACGCCTTTCGCGGGGCAACCTTCCGCAATATCATGGAATTTCCCAACCTCTTTCCGGGAACCACGATTTATAAATTGGAGGAGAACTACCGGAGCACCCAACCTATTCTCCAACTGGCCAACAAGCTCATTGAAGCCGCACCGGAAAAATACAGCAAAACCCTGTTTACACGGAAAGAAGAAGGGCCGTTACCCACCGTCGTGCAGGCGATGGGAGAAAACGCCCAGTCTCGGTTCATCGCCCAAAAAATCCTGGAATTGAGGGAGGAAGGGATTGCCTTAGATGAGATCGCCGTGCTGTTCCGGTCAAGCTTTCATGCCTTTGACCTCGAATTGGAACTCACCCGGCGCAACCTGCCCTTCATTAAACGGGGCGGGTTTAAATTCATCGAAACCGCGCATGTCAAAGACCTGATGGCCCACTTACGGGTCATTCACAATCCCCTGGATACCGTCAGTTGGAACCGGCTCCTCTTGTTAATCGAAGGCGTCGGCCCCAAAAAGGCTAAGGATCTGATCGCCCTCATCCTCCAAGCCCACGGACAATATGAGGGACTAAAACACAGCACCGGCCGGTCATCCTCCGGTTTGCGCCACCTGGCCGCCACGCTCGACCACTTAACAGAAGAGCCCCTGTCGCCTGCCATGCTGCTGGGGGAAATGATGGAATACTATGTCCCCCTCCTTAAAGATCAGTATGACGATTATCCCAAACGGATTCGGGACCTGGAACATTTAACCGTGATGGCGGAACGGTATGAGAGCCTCAACGACTTCCTGGCCGATCTCACGCTGGAACCTCCGAATGAAAGCGTCGTGGACGTGGAAGCCCCGGATCGTGACGACGAGCGGTTGATTCTCTCAACCATTCACTCGGCCAAGGGGCTGGAATGGCACAGCGTCTTTGTCATCTGGCTGGTGGACGGCCGGTTCCCCTCGGCCTACTCCTTCATGACGCCCGAAGAACTGGAAGAAGAGCGCCGGCTCCTCTACGTAGCCGTCACCAGGGCCAAAAACCACCTCTTCCTCACCTACCCCATCAATGTGTACGATAAAATGACAGGGTCGGTTCTCTCGAAACCCTCACGATACCTGGATCACATCCCGTCATCCTATTTCGACACCTGGAGTTTGGTTGAAGAAGATCAAACCTATTCCTGGAGGTAAAGCAGTGAAAAATGTCGGTCGGACGATAGGCCTGTTTATTCTGGCCAGTCTGATAAGTCTGAACATGCCGGGCATAGTCTGGTCCGGGGAAGATGCCCCCTCGAGTCGTCCAAGTCCTCGTCATCCCTGGCCGGCTCTCCTGCAACAAGCGGAAACACTAGGCCTCCCCACAGGATTTCTCAAACACATCGACCCCGAATTTGTCACCGTCACCTTCGAAGACCTCCGCACCTACGCGGCAGAATATCATCCACAAGATCACACGATGATTCTTAACATGCGACTGTCCTTTAATGAAGCCGGCGGCGCCCTGGCGGATCTGGCCAGAATGACCCATCATGATATCGCCCTGCTTTATCATGAACTCCTGCATGCCTATCTGGATTACCTATACGCCACCGACCATGGCCAAGCCCTCACGCCTGACGACCGGCGCGTGTTGGCCTTTGCCAACGGCCAGATGGCCTGTCACTACCGGTTTGTCCGCATCAATCCCATTCGCCAACTGAAAGGGGCTACCGAACTCCGGTTTCTCTCGAATCAGGATTCGTGGGAAGTCATGAACGAAACCTGGGCGGTATTTGTGGGCTGGGTGCTGTGGACCAAATTGGAACTCTTCCAGGAACATCTCGCGACCAAAGGCTGGACCCCGCCACTCATCGAACAATGGACCAAACGGTTGACCGACGCCGTGGAAGCCGGAGACTTATTAGGCTATTACGAACCCGATGATCCGGAAGAACGCCGGATCGCCCGCAAGCGCTTCATCGCCCCATCCAATGGCCTTACACCACAAGATGTGGAAATTCTGCTAACCGATGTCTTAGGTGAATCCCCCGAGCTCGTCCAGGCTTCAACAGCCGTCTTCGAACAGTATCAAACCGGCTTAGAAGCTCCCCCCTCCTGCGAATAATTTCAGGGCCTTCGGCAGGTAGACTTCACCCAAACATCCATGCTAGCTTCAGAACTTTTCCGCCGTCCTTATCTCATTCCCGCGCCCCATTGGGGAGAGGGCAAGGGTGAGGGGGGGAAAGTAACGAGAAAACCACAACACCAAGGTTTCTTGCGCCTGTAGCTCAGTGGATAGAGCACTGGCCTCCGGAGCCAGGGGCCACAGGTTCAAATCCTGTCAGGCGCACCATACATATGAGGATTTCGAAAGTCCCTCTCCTTTATAAAGAGAGGCAAGAGGAGGTAGAATCCTCCAACTTAATCAAAAAATACTTTCTGAAAAATATCCTTCGTCTCGGTGGGGCCGTTAGCTCAGTTGGTAGAGCAGCTGACTCTTAATCAGCGGGCCGTAGGTTCGACCCCTACACGGCCCACCAATAAAATCAATGGTTTATGTAATCTCTGGCAAAGGCCATTTTTGAGTGCGTAGACGTTACGTAGACAGTAGAACA
>JAOUGQ010000246.1 GCA_029865515.1 Nitrospirota bacterium | reverse complement strand
CTTTTCCACTTACGGGCATTCCTCATAGTTCTTGGTCTCACGTTCACTTGCCTCACGCCTGCTTGTGCGCCGAATTCCATTGATCATACCGCGCAAACCGAAGCCAGCCCGGAATCCTCTGCCATCAGCAATGCTGAATCCAATGGGAAATTCCACCGCACGTCCCAGTATCTCACGATGCGGGATGGGGTCAAGATTGCCGTGGATGTCTACCTCCCCGAGGGTCTTGAGCCAGGCCATGGGATTCCCACGATCCTTCATCAAACCCGCTACTGGCGCGCGATCGAGTATCGATGGCTGGTCTCTGTGTTCAAAGAAGATGGCCCACGGGGGCTCATCGGGTCCTATGCCAAACGATTTCTTCAGCACGGCTATGCGTGGGTCGATGTGGATGTGCGGGGCTCCGGTGCGTCATTCGGGACACGCCCGATTGCCTATTCCCCGAAGGAAATTCAAGACGGGGCGGAAATTGTGGACTGGATCATTGCCCAACCCTGGTCAAACGGAAAGGTCGGGTCCATGGGCATTTCCTATAGCGGCGGAACGGCAGAAATGTTGTTGGTCAATCAGCATCCAGCCGTCAAAGCAGTCGCCCCGATGTATTCAGGTTTCGATCTCTATTCCGAAATTATCTTTCCGGGTGGCATCCATCTCAACTGGTTTACAGAAACCTGGAGTGCGATTACTCATCGTCTTGACCACAACCGGTTACCCTTCCCCAGCTTGATGGGCAATCTCTTCGTTCGTGGAGTGCGTCCGGTGGATGGGAAGGCCGGCCAGCACCTCTTAACCCTCGCCTTACAGGGACACGAGACCAATTGGAGTCCGTATCGAGAGGCCTCGGGGATTGTCTTTCGGGATGACCCTCCACCATCGGGGCAGGCCGCCAACATCGACGCGCTCAGCACACACACCTATGCAGACGAGATCGCCAAGTCAGGTGCCGCCATCTACAGCTATAGCGGATGGTTCGACGGGGGGTATCAATTAGCCGCCATCAAACGCTACCTCCACCACCAAAAGCCAGCTGATCGCCTCATGCTCGGGCCATGGGATCACGGAGGAAAACGGCAGATCAGTCCTTATGCATTGGGACCGGCTCAGTTCGACCATGCGGCTGAACTGTTCAAATTTTTCGATGTTCACTTGAAAGACATTGCGAAAGGCAACTCAAACGAACCACCGATCCGCTATTACACGATGGGCGAAGAACAATGGAAAACATCAACCGAGTGGCCGCCTGAATCTTCTCCGCTTTCGATGTATTTCCACAAAGAAGGACGGCTCTCGATGGAAGGCCCTTCGGCAACAGATACTCCCGATCGGTACCAGGTCGATCCTACCACCGGAACCGGCAAACATTCCCGGTGGAACACCCTGGTGGGTATTTCTCTGAAAGAGCCCTACCCCGATCGGAAGGAACAAGATCAAGATTTGTTGGTCTATACCTCGGATCCGCTTTCAGAAGCGCTCGAAGTCACCGGGCATCCGGTGGCCACCGTCTACCTCTCGGCCACGAGTCAGGACACGAACCTCTTCGTCTACCTGGAAGATGTCACACCGGAAGGAGACGTGCATTACGTCACAGAAGGCGAGTTGCAGGCTATCCATCGACGGCTGCAACCGAATGCTACCCTCCCCAATTCAACACATCCTCTTCCCATTCATACGTTTCGCCGTACCGATGCCGCCCCCCTCATCCCAGGTGAAGTGGTGCCTCTGCAAGTCGAATTACTCCCCACGTCCTATCAATTCAAACAAGGCCATCGCATCCGGATCGCCCTGGCCGGAGCCGACAAGGATCATTTTCAGAACTTGGATGGCCCGCCATCTACATGGGAAGTCTGGCACACATCCAACCGGCCATCCCATGTCGAACTGCCCGTGGTCCCTTGAAAATTACCAGACCCTACCAGGTTGTTGGAGAAGCGTACCCTAGAAAAGGTGTCATCTTGAGTGAAACGAAAGATCTGAGCCTAGCCAACATCACGCTCGAATTTTACATCGTCGAGAATCCATCTTGGGTGTTGAAGGTAAAACGGGGTTGGCAGATGAACGCATGGTATTTGTGTGCCCAACTCTCGTGTCCTCGTGATGTTCTGTGTTGCCGGGTTTCGCCCCGGCAGGCGAGGCCCTTTTGTTTCGGCAAAAGGGCCCAAAACCATGGACGCCCCGTCTGACCTTAGGAGAGCAAACGGACGCCAACCCGAGGAGGGCGGACCAACTCGCTGCGCTCAAACAAGGCCCGCCCACTGAGGAGAGCGTCCCTTCCTTGGGCCAGACGGCAGGCGCCGGAGCAGAGGTGAAAAAGATCAAAGCCTATCAGCCAGACCTGATTGAAAGCTTGCGTGATGCCGGTGAGGCCGAAGAATACTTGAACGCTACGCTCGAGGAGGGCGATCCCGAATTATTCCTCCTGGCGTTAAGGAATGTGGCCGAAGCTCAGGGCGGTGTGGCACAACTCGCCGAAAAAGCCAAGCTCAACCGCGAAAGCTTGTACAAGATCCTCTCCAAACGGGGCAATCCTGAACTCAAAAGCCTCGATGCACTCCTCAACGCATTGGGATTCCGCCTCGCCGTCACGGCAAACCGCTAGGCTTAACCCAATAGCAGCCCTACAGATGGATGATATATCTGAATGAAATGGTTCACAATGTGTTTGATGTTGTCATGCTGAGCCGAAGGCGAAGCACCTAGGAAAGCCGATTTGATGTCGGTGGACTCAGATCTTTCATTTCATTCATTGCCATCCACAATCCACCACCACCTTTCCCTCCTTATCATTCCTCTTGTTGAACTTGGGAGGCCTGCTGTATCGGAAATTTCGAGACCCGATCTACCAAAGTCTTAATTCAGTATGTTGGGCTGGCATTCCAATGTGCCTACGATTCATATTGATGCATTTGAGGAAAAGTACATCTACATTAGACAAACCAGTCTCGAAGGAAAGATAAATGTGGAGAGATTCTAAGTGGTAAAGCGAACGCACGATCCCACACATGCGAACGAATTTAAAATGCCCATGCCATCCCTCATTCCTCTTTAGAGAAAAGATGTTCAAAGGTTCCTTCATTAAAGGCTTTCAGAGCTATTGATGCCATATGGTCAAGCAGATCATTTTCCGGCATCTGACGCAGCTTTTCAACCGCAGCAGATGGAAGCTTCTGCTCTGTAAAAATCTTGAAGAGTTGCTCTCGTAAGGACCGCCGTGGAACTATGAGATGAACGTATCTAGCAGGAGACCAATCCTCAGGAACTTCTGGAAGAGGAGGGGGGCTTAGATACCTAACTTTGTAGGAACTGTATCCATACTGACTCTTTTTCTTATCGGTTACGATGCAGAGATCCTTCCCGTAAGCAAACACTATGTCTCCTATCTCCAAGTCTTTGCCATAGTTAGACTCTACGATTTTCCTAGCATCTGTTCCTGACTCAAAAACCTTATTCATCAGCAAAGCATCCCCCAATAATTCTACCCCTGCAAGTTTGTGTACTTGCAAGATAACCAAAATGCAAGACATCGCCACTTGAGAGAAAGCTATATTAATGTTCTTTAAAGTGGTCTCAATGAAAGGACCGCCAATGTTCGCGTGAATAGATCTACTTGGTTCTGAATAACATCGTTCATAGCTGATTCCCAACGTGAGCTTCTGATCGGGGTTAGTTTTTTGCAAAGCTAACTTATATCGCAGTCTACTTGATTGAAATAAGCCTCCCGGCTTCAGAGGTTTATTCCAATTAATTGAATCCTTAAGAAACCAAACGCCCTTTAGATCAATGGATTTGCCACATTGTTTGACAATGGTTAGGCAAGATTCGATGGACTTGGCTGCATTCAGATTCTTGCATGCAAAAAATTCCTGAAAGTCTCCCTGGAGACCCAGGTAGACATCAAGGTATTCGCAGATTAGAAAAAGCCGAAAGTGTTCCATGCTATTCGTAGACTCAAAAAGGATTAAGTCGCAAAGCAATTCGGCCAGCTTCCGAGACCACAGATGCTGTTCGTCTTGAACGGCTTTTAGAACGATGCGAGTAATATGGGATGCCAAGTCTTTATCCTCATTTTGCTCTTCCTCAGTATTCTGAAGAAATATCTCCCACCTCATCATCGCCGTTGCGGCCTTAAGCACTTCGTCTAGGACACCGTATAAGTAGAAGGCGCGTGCATCTTGAAGCGAATGTCCAGGAATCAAGCGAAATGTCTCTTCATTGATACCTAGCGCTTTCTGTAGCGCCATGGCACCACGTAAAGTTACACCGGAGAAATCAAATTTTTTGTTCTTGTCATCATCAAGCTTGGCTGGAGTCAAAGCTTCTGCTGGTTCTTTAGAGTCCATTGGGTCTATCCGATATGGAGAAAGAATTGAGGGCAGGCTACTTTCCATAGAGTAATTGTGTCAACTCACTCAGTGGGTAAAGCACCATCATTTGTGGGCTTCGTTCTTCAACTTACAAATACTCAACCCAACCTTGTTCGTACCTACCCCAGTGCGGCATAGTCGATTCTTAAATGTACCTCGAACAAATCCATTCAGAGCCTTCGCGGTCCGCCAGCAGAGAGACCAACCAGGCCCCCTCCCTTTTTTTCGGTTATAGTAAACCTATGGCGTTGAGGCGCAAACGACCGACTTCCAAACAACCTCACACACGGACGAGGCGCAAGCGTGGCATAACACTCTCTCTGCTCTGGGGTTTCG
>JAOUGQ010000245.1 GCA_029865515.1 Nitrospirota bacterium | reverse complement strand
TGGAGAGAATGTGCGTTTTACCGGTCTACAGTCTAGGGTTCATGACGGAAAAACCCACACCAATCCATTGGATTTTGGATTGTCGGTTGATCCTGCAAGTGGAAATGCGGCGGCTTTTGGTCATAAAGCCGAGCACATGCAAAAAGAAGCATAAGTGTATGTTGAAATTTTACTTTAGCAATAGGGGAATAAAGCCATGAGTGAAGGTTTAGAAACAGAAGTTAAAACCAATCCCCAGGGTGATCCAATTACGAGTGCTCCATCAGCACCATCGGTTGATAGCGGAAAAGGAAGAAAAGACCCTCATGGGGACGCCAAGCGTCAGGTAGTAGTTTCCCCGGAATATATGTTTTTTGAGGCTCCTCGTGAACGGGAATTTATTACGGGGAGTGAATGTGCCAAAGAAGCGGTGAGGCGCTCAAATGTTGATATGTCTGTGGCCTATCCCATTACCCCACAAAGTGAAACATTGCAATTAATTGGGGTCTTGTATGGGGAAGGATATGTGAAGGAATTCTATCGAGGCGAAGAAGAATATGGAGTGATGTCGGCAATTGCGGGGGCCTCGCGCGCAGGTGTCCGAGCCTTTACCGCCACAGCTGGTCCTGGAACATTACGAGGTCTTGAGCCCATCGTTTCGTGGGCTGGTCACCGTCTTCCTGCGGTTTGCATGTTTACATGCAGAGTCGTCAATGCTCCGCTGGCTATCCAACCGGATAATGTTGAAATTGCCTACCTTTTGAACAGTGGAATGATCGTATTTCATGCTGAAAATCAACAAGACCTGTTCGATTTTATTATGAAGGGCTTTATTATCAGCGAAAAAAATGATGTGACGCTCCCGGTTGGTGTCTGCTGTGATGGCTTTTTTGTGACTCATGCTCGAGGATATTGTTCAATGCAGGATCGTGGGCTCAAGCTCCCACCTCGAGATCCTTACCGAGGGTCGGTACCGGTTTTAGATGCGGAGAACCCGCCGGCTCGATTGTCTCGTGATGCCCCGGTCCAAAAATCTAATTTTATGGCCTACAACATTCACGCGGTGTGGCAGCAGGAAGTATGGGCCGGCGTGGAACGTTCACGCAAATATATTGATCAATATATGGATGGATTGTTAGAAGCCCAGGATGTGGACGGAGCAGATGTTCTCCTTATTGCTTCGGGGAGTGCAGCGGCCCAATCACGCGAAGCGGCGCGGCAATGTACCGAAAAGGGCATTCGAGCCGGTGTCATCAAGATTCGCTCTTTGCGGCCTTTTCCGACAACCGAACTAAGGAAGCTCTGTACCGATGCGAAACTCATCGTCATCCCGGAGTTTAATTATATTGGGTGGTTGGCAAAGGATGTGGCGACGGCCATTTATGGGTATTCAAAGGCAAAAATTGTAGCTGGTCCCCATGTCTATGGCGGCATGTCAATGCCCGTGGAGATGATTGTTGATGAAGTGGAATGTGGTCTAACCGGAAAGAAGTCGAACACCGTTCCAGAATCTCATATCATGGGAACCGTGGATCCGGCTGCAGTGGCTCAGTTTATGAAGAGCATTTAAGTTAGTAAAATACCCAAGATGGGAAGAGAAAAAGCCCGTCCCAATTAGGCATTGGGGCGGGCTTTTCTTTGTCCTCATGAAAAAATGTGAGATGACGAATGGAAAGACTGTTGATAAGCGCATGCTCCTGATAAAGTAAAAGCTTGCAAATGAGAGTTACTCCCACACAGCCTATTCTGGTAACCAATGATGATGGAATTAATACTCCTGGTATCAGAGCTCTAGCTGAGGCACTGCGTCCGTTAGGGGAAATTTGGGTTGTGGCGCCGGAGAAAACCCAAAACGCAGTCGGGCGGGCGATGACGCTGCATAAACCATTGCGTCTGCGTTCCCTAAAAAAACGATGGTTTGCCGTCAATGGAACTCCGGCGGATTGTGTGACCTTGGCTGTTTGTAATCTTCTGCAATCCTGCCCGCCGAAATTAGTGGTGTCGGGGATTAATAAAGGATGGAATTTGGGTGATGATGTCACCAATTCCGGAACCGTTGCTGGTGCCATAGAAGGCATGCTCCATGGCATCCCCTCCATTGCCGTGTCATTGGAAGATCTTCCCAAATGCCAATATTCTGTGGCCGGGTATTTTGCTTTTTTGCTTGCCAAAAGGGTGCTGGAATGTGGAATTCCGAAAGGGACAATATTAAATGTGAATGTGCCGGGATGTAGATTGGAAAACATAGCCGGCATACAATTGACTTGCTTGAGCCAGAGGCGGTATCGAAATCCTGTTGTCGAAAAGGTAGATCCTAGAGGCATCCAGTATTTTTGGATTGCCGGGGAACGAGTGTCATGGGCGAGGCGAAAGCCCTCAGATCACGACGCTGTTTCCAGTAAAATGGTTTCAATTACTCCACTTCATTTAGATCTCACTGATTATCCTGCATTACAGGCACTAAAGGGGTGGGAAAAAACACTTTTCTCCTCAAAGCGATCTTTACCGAAATCTCGAAGAGTATCCGGGAGAGAGAAGCGGCCTTCAATATGAATCAATCGGTTGCTGGTGACTGACATCAAGGAATTTCTGCTGACAGAATATGGAATGGGGTAAGCAATTATATCATTGGATGTTATCGTGGTCGGATTCTCCCTATGGCGTCCCTGCCTTATTTTGTCTCGCCTTTGCCGAATCTTCGTTTTTCCCTTTGCCTCCTGATGTGTTGATCATTGCCCTAACACTCGGTGATCCAAGCATGGGCTGGTGGTACGCGACAGTTTCGACCATGGGGTCGGTGCTTGGAGGGGCCTTTGGATATGGGATCGGTTGGTTTGGGGGGCGACCAATTTTGCTAAAATTTATGGGTCAAGCTCGGATGGATTTGGTGCATCAGTATTTTCAACGGTATGAAGCCTGGGCCATTTTCATAGCGGGGTTTACACCCATTCCTTACAAGATTTTTACGATTGGAGCAGGAGCGTTTTATGTCGATTTCCGCACTTTTATGGTGGCCTCAGTCATTAGTCGGGGCGGTCGGTTTTTTCTTGTGGCAGGCGCAATCCAATTCCTGGGTCCTTGGGTTAAAGAAATAATAGAAAAATATTTCAATCTGTTTTCAATTATCTTTATGGTGTTGTTGGTTCTGGGATTTTGGCTGGTCCAACACCATGGGAAAAAAATCACACAGCCCGCACCCACTCAAGAACCATAAGCCATGCCTCTCACCCTGTATAATACTCGTACTAAAAAGAAAGAGAAGTTTTTTCCGCTGATCTTCAATGAGGTCAGGATGTATGTCTGCGGAGTAACGGTATATGATGATTGTCATCTTGGACACGCCCGGAGTGCGTTGACCTTTGATGTCATTCGACGGTATTTCGAATTTTCCGGCTATAAGGTGACCTATGCGCGTAATTTCACGGATATAGATGACAAAATTCTCAATCGGGCTCAAAAAGAAGGTGTCCCCTGGAATGATATCAGCGAACGCTATATCCAAGCCTTTTACAGGGACATGGGAGCTTTGGGAATTACCAAGCCGAATATGGAACCTCGAGCCACCGAACATATTCCCGATATTCTGTCTATGGTCGAAGGGTTGGTGAACAAAGGCTTGGCCTATGTGGTGAATGGGGATGTGTATTTTTCCGTCAGAAAATTTCCAGCCTACGGTCAGTTATCTGGAAAAAATCTGGAAGAATTGCAGGCAGGAGCCAGGATTGAGGTCGATCCTCGGAAGCAGGATCCTATGGACTTTGCCCTGTGGAAGGCCTCCAAGCCTGGTGAGCCTGGTTGGGACAGTCCATGGGGAAAAGGCCGCCCGGGCTGGCATATCGAATGTTCAGCCATGTCGGTGGCCAAACTGGGTCCGACGTTTGATATTCATGGTGGCGGAAAAGATCTCATTTTCCCCCATCATGAAAACGAAGTGGCTCAATCCTGTGGCTACACGGGGAAAGAGTTCGCCCGGTATTGGGTTCACAACGGTTTTGTGACGGTGGACAAAGAAAAAATGTCCAAGTCGCTTGGCAATTTTTTCACCATCCGAGAAATTTTTGAAAAGTCCGAGTATTCCGAATCCGTGACGGCGGAATGCATTCGATATCTTTTTTTATCAACCCATTACCGGAGTGATCTCAGTTTTTCAGATAATGCAATAGGGGAATCTAAATCAGCGTTAGATAATATCTATGGATTAATCCAGCGGTTAGAAGAGTCCGATTCCCGAGAGAACAATCTAGGTGACGAAGATTGGGAACGAGTCTCGAAGGAATTTGCCAAAAAATTCCAAGAAAGTATGGATGATGATTTTAATACGCCAAAAGCCTTAGCGGCATTTCACGAGTTCCGAGGAGAAGTCAATAAAGTAATGGTAAAGGGGTTATCCGGTGATGCAAGCAAGAAGGCTAGGGCGGTTTTTGCAAAATTTGGAAAACCACTTGGTCTTTTTCATATCCCTTCCAAAGAATGGAAGTTTGGAATAATAAGGGCTACAGTGGGTAGGGTTTCAGGGGCTTCCACGGTAACCGGGTTTTCTGAAAAAGTAACACAGGCAGAGGAATGGATCGAAGAACAAATTCGCCTCCGGAAAGAGGCACGAGAGAAAAAAGATTTTCTCACCGCCGATAATATTCGGAAAGAGTTAGCTGCAAAAGGCATCATTCTGGAAGACCGACCCGATGGCACCACACGATGGAAGCGATGAATCCCCGGCAACGGTGT
>JAOUGQ010000024.1 GCA_029865515.1 Nitrospirota bacterium | reverse complement strand
GACCATCCGGGAAGGAAGCATCCAAAGCGCTGAGGGTATCGTTCCAGGTATTGGGCTCAGGGACCGGAATGTTCGGGTGAAGGCCAAGTTCTTTGACCACCATGGCTGGCTTGGGACCCCGGACGACGAGCACGGTTTTTCGCAGGGCGTCGGTGATTGCATCCAGTGAATACCGGGTTTGAACGACTTCAAGCAGGGTGCGAAACCCCACGCCGGTGAGGAGGACAACCATGTCGACCTGACCTGCCAGCAAGGCCTGGCCCCATTCAAGAGCCTGAGGGTTTTCGGATAGTGGGAGTTCTCTCATCGACGGGACGACGATGGGCACGCCTCCGTGTCGAATAATGAGCCGCTCCATCTCCGTGGCCATCCGGCTTTCAAGGGCGCCGACGCGGAGTCCTTGAAAACCGGTAGCGGGCTGATCACCTTTCATGGGGTGCCTTCAGATGAGTAAAAAGCTTATCGGGTCGATGGAGCAGGCACATCCTGGGCGCATCGGAACCCGGTGGAATTATTGCGGTCCGTGGGAAGGCTCTTAATTCTTGTAAAGATCCGCACCTGGGGGGTTTCTCCCTGCCAGCCTGAACTCCGCAATGCTTTGTATGTGCCGGTTTCGGGTCCTTGGGGATTCCGGACAGGGCTTTTGGCGTAATAATCCGGATCGTACCAATCGGCCACCCATTCCCAGACATTGCCTGCTACATCATACACGCCATAGGGGCTTTTCCCTTTTTCATAAATACCTACCTGGGTCAACGTGGCTTCACCACGCCACGTCTGATTGAAATTCGCATGCTCCTGGGTGGGTTCGACGTCACCCCACGCAAAGCGCCAGTCGTTCGGTCCTTTTGCCGCCTTCTCCCACTCGGCTTCGGTGGGAAGGCGTTTTCCAGCCCAGCGGCAGTAAGCTTCGGCATCATGCCAATCCACGTTGATGACCGGGATATCGGTGACGGATTCAGGCATCATATTGCCCTTCCAAAGTCCCTTGGTCGGATCCTCAGGGTGTTGTGGAGTGCGGTGACCGGTTTCGGTCACGAATTGGAGATACCGTCCATTCGTGAGTTCGTACTTGTCCATATAAAAGGTGTCGACGAATACGTCGTGATTCGGCCGTTCGTCTGTTCCCCCATCCCGGGCGGCCTTGGGCACGCCCATGGGGAAGATCCCTTCTGGAATTAAGACCATCGGTGCGCCGTCTTGTCCAATGATTTCTTTGGGAAGTTCAGAAGCTCCCCACGCACCGGAAATTGAACCAAGGAGCAGAAGGCACGCCCCTACCCCGATTGACCCCACCTTTCGATTCCACATCATTTCTGGCATTTTTTCCTCCGATTTTTTAATGATAAGGCAACCAAATATTTGGTATGAAACAAACTACCATAATTTCCATTGATCCTGAATGACGTGTCAAAGGTTAGGAGGAAATGGTGCAAAAGTATGCCCTGAGTCTGGCCGAAAGGGCGGCCATCGAGGTTTTCCCCTGGCACCTTGCTCCCTCCCGGGGTCCTGGGTATGATGCCGTTCTGTGACAACGAACTTGAGTGATTTAAATATCGTTTAATTCTTAAGGGAAAGACATGCCGGAGAAGAGAAAAACCCGTGGTCTTCGACATTTGGCCTTGCGGGTGCGGGACGTCCAGGTTTCCCAACGGTTTTATGAGCGTCTCTTTGATATGAAAATCGTGTGGCAACCCGACCCCGAGAATGTATACCTGAGTACAGGCTATGATAATCTCGCGCTTCATCAAGTGTCTCCGGAAGAGCTGAGTCAATTCAACCTTTACCAGGTTCAACCGTTGGATCATCTGGGATTTTTGATGGATTCCCCGGAAGGTGTGGATGCGCTATTTAAGGAAGTCACAGAAGAAGGGATGACAATTGTTAAACCCCTGAAGCGTCATCGCGATGGTTGTTATTCTTTTTATCTCGCTGATCCGGATTCGAATACGATTCAGGTGTTGTTTGAACCCACGGTCCAGCTTTAAATGAGGGAAGGGGCGAACCCAAGGGGTTCATTCCCCTTACGAAATTAGAAAGAGTTGTAGCCCAAGCTCACCGATTGATGAATTCCTGGAACACCATTGACTCCAAACAGCTGGTCGGGCTGAATCCCTGGGTTTGGGTTCAGTTGGAAAGTGCCGACCCGCCGGGGCCTTTCCCGTTTTTGGGCGGAGTGGAACCTGAGGTGGTCAACAGTCTTCATCAAGTGCATGGGATCATGATGAGCGGCATCGAAACGGCCATCAGCGACATTATGGCCAAACGTGCCTCCGTGGATGACCCTCAATTATCCCGTCGCCTGGAAGATGCCTATGCGGAAGTGGTGCAATCCCGGCCTCCCTTGCAACGACACATTCAGTGTGGACGGAAATCCGACGGGACCTTTCAATGGAACTATCCGAAAAATCCCATGGCCTCGGCCAAGATGACGTACGGAGGATTGCGGATTTTTAACTCCGTGACGCGCCAGGCCATCCCGTTCGGATTCGAGCGACCGATCGGGGCCAAAGTGGGACATTTCCTCGGCTTTCTCACAGGCCGGCATACCATGGCCGAGATTCAGACGGTGGCCCAAGCCGGCGGACGAGATCTCGAGCGACAATTGGCTCAGTTGTTTACCCTCTTGAAAGATCATGAGTGTCTCGCGATCGCTCCGACCACCTCCATTGAGGCTCACTGGCGGCAGGTCACGCGGGATCAGGATGTGGTGCATCTGGGCCATGCGGCCTTACTGTATCGACACCAGGATAGTTTTTTATGGTTTGATCCCTGGCTCATGCCATGGTTTGCGGAGTCGCCGGTCCCGTCTCTCTGGGCCAACCTCCTGCCGCGCCCGTCAGGAATTTTCCTCACCCATGATCATGACGACCACGTTGATCCTCGCACCTTGTACCATTTACCCAAAGATGTGCCGATTTTTGTGCCGAGTCGGCGCAACCGGAAAGCCCTGCATTATGACTATCTGTCCCTCCTCAGGGAATTAGGTTTTTCGCAGGTCACGGAACTGGCGCATGGGGAAAGCTGGCGTGTGGACGACGTGCAGGTCGTGTCGGTGCCGTTTTTCGGCGAAGATCCATGTGATGTGGAACTTCCCCGAAATTGTTATCTCATTGCGGACCGTGGGCGGAACACGTTGGTGCATGCCGATAGCGGGCCGACCAATGATGGCCGGTCCGCCTTGCAGGACAAGGTTATCGCCAAATTAGTGTCGAAGTACGGTCCGATTCCTTTGGTCTTTGCCTCCCAACAACAACTGAAGGAAGTCCGGAGTTATGCCGCGTATGCCTGTCTCTCTACACCAGGAAAATGGCTGGAGGTGGGTGAAAACGGATTTTTGACCAATGCGTATCTTGCAGAGTTGTGTCAAACGGCTCAAGCGAAATACTTTGTGTCCTATGCGACAGGGGGGGCTGATTGGTATCCCGATCATTTATCGTTTATGTTCAGTGGGCGGAATCCGGCACGGACGGCCTTGCTGACGGCGAATTGGGATCCTCCTGAAAGTCTGAAGCAGGAATTGGAACCCTTTGGCTGTCGCTATCATTACGGCCAGGCATTTGATGTGTTTGGAGCCGGGCCCCAGGGAGAAACCAGGGTTACTCATGTGTCGGATCAGCTGGCACCGCTCGGATTGTATCAGTTGGATCATGCGCCTCCTCCCTTCCTTCACACACATCGGTAGCGGCGGCCAGCTTCGGTAAGGGCATGGTTCAGTGGAGAGGGGCTCTGGAACCGTAAAGATCATGGCTTGGCCTCTTTCCCCGAGTCCGGTATGATTGGATCTGATGCTGACAGTATGGCTTGGTCATAATGGGAGACAATGATTCATGGTGCAGGAATCTGAAGATCAACAGGGATTTCCGGATCAGGTGGCGGTGGTCGGAGTCAAAGTGCGGGATCTGGGAGAGGTGAAAAAGACCCGGACGGACGATCATACCGTGAATGTCGGAGATTGGGTATTGTTGGATTTAGATAACGACCAAACTTTCGGCAAGGTGTACCTTCCTCCTCAATTTCTCCCGTTTAGCCCCCCGATGCGGGTGATGCGAACCATCATTCGAAAGGCTAATGAAGAAGACGAACGCCAGATTGCGCGCCAGCAGCGATTGGCCCAGGAGGGTGAGGAGTTTTGTCAAGAGCGTATTGCCGAGTTGAGGCTCGACATGACCTTGGTTGAAGTGTTCGGGTCGTTTGCTCAACGATCGCTGACGTTTACGTATACGGCCGATGAGCGGATTGATTTCCGGCAACTGGTGAAAGATCTGGCCCGGCGATTTGGATGCCGGATCGAGATGCGGCAGATTTCGAGCCGTGAGGAAGCCGCCAGACTCGGCGGGGTCGACACCTGCGGATTGGTGCTGTGTTGCTCCAGTTTTTTAACCGATTTTAAACCCGTCTATCCTCGTGGCCGCGCAGACGCACCCATGAGTGGCATGGATAGCCACCGTATCGGGGTCTGTGGGCGCATGAAATGTTGTTTGTTATATGAGGAAGAGGGTTGGACGCTCACTCGACGTAAGCCACAGCCTTTGATTCGCCCCGGAAGACGGTGAGAACATGCTGGTCAGAATAGTGGAAGTGAGCCAAGGGGCATTGAGTCCCGGCAGGAAGCTGAAATTCCCAAGTTGATGAATGGGGAAACGGCGTGCGATATGGGGAGTAAGCCACGATTCGTCATTTACGCACACAATGCCACCTACGATAAGCTCCATCAAGTGGCCACTTTAGGGTTAACGGCCGCCGCCATGGGGAAAGACGTCATGGTGGTGTTGTTGTTCTGGACCATCAAAAAGTTAGCGGAAGGCCGGTTAAATGAGTTGGATTTCCCTCCGGAATATGCGGCCCAAGCCCCTGAAGTGGCCCGGTTGATTCGTGAACGCAAAGTTCCGCTCATTTCGGAAATGTTCGAGGAAGCCCGTCAAGTCGGCCAGTTCAAACTGGTCGCCTGTAGTGCGGGGCTTGAATACATGGGCGTCGATGCCCAGGCGGTGACCAAAGGGGTCGATGAAGTGATGGGGTTGCCCGCGATCATCTCCGCCTGCTCCGGTGCCGAAACCACCCTCTTTATTTAGTTTCCTCTCCGGTTCTTTTCCTGTCCGATGGGTTGACCAGACCTTGCTCATCCACTCCGGTTTTCTGAAGGGTTCAATTCTTGACAAAGCGCGAGAACGGGTGCTAGGTCCTTGGGATGGTTCCCGCAATAAACAAAACGGAGGCACCGGGCAAAGTGGCCTCCACATGGACCGGTTCGGCTCGGGAGCAGGCTGTCCAACGGATGTTCACCGCCATAGCCCGGTTTTATGACCTCAATAATTCCCTCCTGAGTTTTGGCCTGCATCATTCCTGGAAACGAAAAGCCGTGTCTCATATCCCGGCGAAGCCTGGCACACGGGCGTTGGATCTGGGAGCCGGAACCTGTGATTTGGCGATATTGTTGGACACTCATCTCGGCCGTTCCGGCCAGGTCATGGCTGCGGATCTCAATGAAGCCATGTTGCGCGTGGGGCAACAAAAAGTTCGCGGGAACCATTTGGCTGCTCGTATCTCCTGCCTGCAAATGAATGCCGAACATTTGACGTTTCCCGACCAAAGTTTTGAAACAGTCACGGCTGGATTTTGCGTGAGAAACGTGGGGAATTTATCGCAAGCCCTTTCGGAAATCTGCCGGGTGCTCAAACCGGGTGGCCGCTTTGTGTGCCTGGAATTTTCACGACCAGTTTCACCGGGGTTTCGGAAGCTCTACGATTGGTACTCCTTTCGCCTTCTGCCATGGATTGGCACGGTTGTGGCTCGGGACGGAACCGGGGTCTATGAATACTTGCCTGCCTCCATTCGAAATTTCCCCGATCAGGAACGTTTTTGTCGGTTGCTCAAAGAGGCCGGTTTTCAATCCGTGGAATACCACAATCTGACGGGCGGCATCGTCGCCATCCATGTGGCCGTGAAATAAGATGCTGAACTCCGTCCTGTACGTCTTTTTGCCTTGCAAAAAGGTCTATCCCACGGGCATTACCTATCTGGCCGATTTTGTGCACCGTCGCCGGCCGGACGTGCGCCAACAGATTCTGGATCTTTCCCTGTTTCCACCGGCCCAACGCCCGGCCAAGCTGCGAGAAGCCGCGGCCTTGTTTCAACCCGAGCTGGTCTGCTTTTCGTGGCGGGACATCCAAATTTTTTCCCCCCATGAAGGCGATGCCTCGCTGGAGCATGCCTTTAATTTTTACTATGCCAGCAATCCCTTCAAGCGGATGGTGGCCTCGGTGCAGGGCCTTCGGAACCTTTACCGATATTACACCGATATCAAACATAATCTTTCCTATCCGTGGTTAATCCGCACAGCATTTCCTGCGGCCAAGATGATGATCGGGGGCGGCGCCTTCACGGCCTTTGCCGATCAGCTGATTGAAAAACTGCCTGAAGGCATCATGGGGATTCTTGGCGAAGGGGAAGATGCCATTCTGAAAGTCTTAAACGGCGAATCTCTGGGAGAGGAGCGGTTTATCGTCAGGGAAAACGGGCGCGTCACCAAGGGCACCAAACATACGCCAGCCTTGTTGGATGCCCTATCGGTCGATCTTCCCTATCTCACGTCGATCTTTCCTCAATATACGGAATATATCGGCGAATGTATTGGCGTGCAGAGTAAACGGGGCTGTCCCTACGACTGTTCCTTCTGCCTGTACCCCTACATTGAAGGCAAGCGGGTGCGCTACCGGCCGGCGGAAAATGTGGTGAAAGACATCGCCCAGTATTACCACCAGTGGGGAGCCAGGCGATTTTGGTTTACCGATGCCCAGTTCATCACCGGCAAAGACGCCTATCCGCAATGCACCGAAATTTTAGAGCGAATCATTGCAGAGAAGTTAGAGATTGAATGGTCGGGCTATGTCCGGACCTCTCTCATTAATGCCCAACTCGCCAAGCTGATGGTGCAATCAGGGGTGGGAGATTTGGAAGTCGCCATCACGGCCGGGTCACAAAAGGTCTTAAACAGCATGCACATGGGGTTCAAGCTGGAGCATTTGTATGATGGGTGCCGACATCTCAAAGAGGCGGGGTTCAACGGGCGGGTGATTTTGAACTACTCACTGAATTCTCCGGATGAAACGGAAGAGACCCTGCTGCAGAGTATCGAGTCCTACAAAGTGGTAGCCTCGATCCTTGGGGAGGACCGGGTGTTTCCACTGATGTTTTTCTTAGGCATCCAACCCAATACGGATCTGGAAGCTCGCTTACTCTCGGAGGGGTATTTGTCGAAGGGCTATAACCCGTTGAGTCTGACGCCCTGGAACATTAAAAAGATGCTCTACAACCCGGCCCCTTTAAACAAGCTGATTGCCAAGGCCTGCCTGGCGGCCTGGAGCCGGAAACATGGATCACGGGATCCCCGTCCCTGGTCCGGGAGTCTCAGTCAAAGTGCCACGCAACAGCAGGGCCATACCTATGCAGATACCAGTCTTTCCAAAGGATTTGAAACCAACTCCGGGCGTGATGCGCTGCTCACACTGGAAGAAATCCTCCGCTCCCGCCGCCCCTCAGACGCTCGGTCAGTCTCGTCTGCCCCCGAGCCCAATCCATCGCGATAATGGTTCGTAGAAGAGAAGATACCCAAAACTCAGCTACCTCAAGGTAGGAACGAATAACTTTATCAACGGCAGACTCGCTGGCCCGTGGTCACTTTGACGAAGAGTACAGTCCCCCTCCTTTTGATGGGGTCTGCCGGTGACCCTACGGAAATAATGGAAATCCTTGCGACCATTCGGAAGCCGAGATCTATTGTGCGGCTTTAGGCAATGGCTCTCGGCTGCCAAAAGTGGAGGAATTGATCATCCTAGTGGATTTCAATAGTACGTTCCCTCTTGACGTCCTGAATATGCCGAGCGGCCCCTTTAGCGGTGTGCGGCCGGCCAACTACTGGTCGGCGACAACGCTTGCGAACGGTCCCACGTTCGCGTGGTTCGTGAACTTCGACTTTGGCAACGTGAACCTCAACGATAAGCACATCGTCAACAACTACCCCTTCTTTTTCCTCGCGTGGTGTGTGCGCTAGGCCGGGATGCCTGTTGATGATTTGATGATTTCACCTGGGGGTGTAGGGGGCTTAAGCCGCCTGCACCCCCGATTTTTAAGCAGGAGCCTACGGGATGGCCCGCTACAAACATTTGCCGCATCGTTTCTGTCTCAGTTTTTGTGAAGTCCAAGAACTCCTGGCTGAACGAGGAATGACCGACCGTCACCGAATAAACCCATTCTTCTATTTTTTTCCGTCAGAGTCTCTTGGGTTTCGTGACTCAGGTGCGAAATTGCTTATGGGAAGAGCTGAGAGGGAAGGGTCAGATTGAGATTGAATCTGGATGTGGCATGGACGCCATTCTGGTGGACGTACTCAATGGTGCCGGTTAGTCCGATGAGGATGACCTCTTGGACCCCGGATGCCAAGTAGGCTTGGGTTTTATGGTTGATTTCCTTTGGCCGGTTACCGGGTGACAGGACTTCCACCACGAGGGGTGGGGCTTCGAGGAGCTGGTCCGGGGAGGCAATGTTCTGCCAGTCGCTCTCCGGCATCCAGATCACGTCAGGCACGCGGATACCAGCCGTCGTTGTGAGGACCGCCGCTTCTACGACGGCTTCTCCTCCTAATTGGGCCTGTAATTGAAGGGCAATTTGGGTGCAGAGGCGTTGATGGCGTGTTTCCGGGCGTGGACTCATGATCAGTTCTCCATGTTCGGTGAGTTCATACCAATCAGGCAGCTGATCATTTCCTGCTAGGTCAGCCCACAACTGTGAGAGTTCTTCCGGCGACAAAATCGTATCCGCATTCATCATGCTGTTCATTCTAGGCAGCTCCTTTTATCCTGTCAACGCATCCCATTCTGTGTGGGTCTGTTGAAAAAAAGCCGTCAGCAGCGTTCTCGCCATTTTTCCGTGCTCACGTATTGGAAGTACGTCTGCGCGCTAACAATGAATGGTTGCCCCCTTCGGGATGCACCAGGGAATTCGTGGCCTTGCTGGACGGACCCTTCGCCAAGCTCAGGGCATGCTTTTTTGAACCGACCCGGAGCCTTTTTGATCGTCAACGCAACCCTGGGCAAATTTGCCCTTGAAAATCTCAATTATTCAACACTCCCTGTGTCATAACGCGCTCCCCGCCGTTGAGGGGTACCCGCGTGAATAGCTAGCGGATTATACGGCATTCCTGGTCCCGGCCTAACAGCTTGACGATGTCTCTCAGGAATCTATCTTGGGGTTTCCAGTAAAAACGCTTTGGGAGTTAAACGTTTTGCAACTGTGTGCCCACTTCTCGTGTCAACGTGATGTTCGGTGTTGCCGGATTTCGCCCCGGCAGGCGAGGCCCTTTTGTTTCGGCAAAAGGACCCAAAACCATTGACGCCCCGTCCGGCCTCATTAAGATGGGAGGGTCGCGAGCCTAGGAGGGCGGACCAACTCGCTCCGCTCAAACAAGGCCCGCCAGCTGATGAGAGCGTACCTCCCTTGGGCCAGACGGCAGGCGTCGGTTACCGGCCAGGGGTACGGAGGGTGGAGAGTGAATTTGTGTTTTTTATGATGTTTCCGATTGGAGTGAGCACGGTTTAGACAGCATCTTGGATTGACAATTGAGGGCAAAAACCCTTCGGAAGCTAATTGAAATACCTATAAAGACTAGTTTTTGATTGTAAACTCCATGGTGCCGATGACGTTGGCGGCATGGAGTTCCTGCCCTGGAGAGCCATAATAAATCTTGACCTGATATTTTCCTGGTTTCCATCCATCAGCGGGTTTTGAGATTTGAAAATATCCGGACCGCTGGTTCATTTCGAGTTCGATCACGTCTTTTCCGATGGGCGCATGTGAATTCACTTGCCCATCGTTCATTTCAAACCACGCAGCCGCGAATTGGCCCGGGGCGTCCAACGGTTGCCCTTCGAACACGATGTAGAACATCTGGGTATCCGGAGAGAATTCCGACACGCCCGGGTCAACGGGTTCAACATACGCATCCCCCGTGGTCATCCAGCCTGGCCGGCCGAGGGAATCCCAGGGGGTCTCATAGCCGCGCGCCATGGTAATCCAGGTAAAGACGCCTTGTGGGCGTTTCCAGTTGATCTGATCAAAGGCCATGTCTTTGGGCGCATTGTTGTGGTCGGGGGCCCGGGTCGAGTTGCCAAACGGATCGTCTGCCCAACTAACGCTGCTGGCCAGGCCAAAGAGAACCACGGCCGCCGCGGGCAAAAAGAAACACGAATGATTAATATACTTCCGAAACATGTTCATAAAATATTTTTGTCCCGTGTGCATGAACCACCTCCTGGTGGGAAGGCCTTCTCTAGAGATGATCAATGAATTTACTTTTACATTACTTGACCCCAAAAGCCTTACGCAATCAGGGACCAAGACCAGCAAAAATAAGGAAATTCTGGGTGGGGCCAAGAATAATTAGGGCAGAGGAGCTGGCACGCGAGAGCCTTCAATGCCTTGGCGCCGACTATCGACAATGCTATCGGCAACCTCGGCAATGTGCTTTTCCAGAATCAGACGGAGATGACTGCCGGGTCGATAGTCGGCGGGAGCCATGAAATGGACCCGGTCAGCGTGGTAGGTCAATTGGTAACATTTCTCGAATGATCGCCGGGTCTGGTCTTCGGGATTATAGACCGCCAGGGCAAAGCCGCCATTTTTTTTCATGACGGTAAAGCATGGAACATCGGTTGGGCCATCACCCACATAGATCATTTGTCTGAACGGCACCCGGCGGCTTTCTTCCGGCATGTGATCGTTCACATCATCCTTGAGATCTGTGAGCCCTTTATTGACACGAAATAAAAATTGCGTTTTTTGTGTGTGGCTAATCGTCCGTCTGGGAAAGCTGATATGGCCATCTTCTTCATCGAATTCACATCCGAAAATGGCCTTCACCTGGCTGGCTACCACGCTGCCATCCAGGATGGCCTTGAGTCCGGAACTGACCACATAATGCTCGAGTCGGATGGGCACCTCTTCATATTTCGGTTGTTTGACAATGGTGTTCAGTTCTTCGAAGAACTGAGGAACTCCCGGGAAGAAAACCAATTTGCCTCCCATTTCCCGCAAATCCTGGTTTGAGAGGCTCCGGATTCGCGGTTCCTCGAGCATTCGTTTCATATAAGCCAGTTCCTGGTCATAATCCCTTTGCTCGATAAGGGCCGTACAACTTTTCCAGAATGTGGGAGGGTCGATCTCGGCATGCTGCAGGATGGTGCGGTCCTGCATGTAATGGGGACTCAGTGTATGATCGAAATCATAGATGATGGCAATGATGTTATGCGGCTGAGTCAACATAGACGAATTTCGGAATAGTCTGCGGCCGCAGTGTAGGGTGAACGAAAAATCCTGTCAACGGAAGGTGGTGAGCCGGAATGCTGATGAGCAGGCACATTGGATACCATGGCCAGATTGATGTGGGGAGAGACGCTGCGAAGAGACGTCTTTTTGGAAATCGCCAGGCCAGTCATGGCTTCTCCCCCCCCTGCAAGAAGAGGTGTTTATGAAGGAATGGATTGGACAGCAGTTCGAAGTTCCTGTAACCGTTTTACGAAGAGGTCTAAATGGATGGCACGGAGCGAGGTGTCGTTTTTAAATTTCCCTAGCCGGTGAAACACCGTTTTCAATTCCTGCTGTAAGGTGAGGGCCTGTTCATAGGCGGTGGTTGCGGCTTGTTGATCGGAAAAATCACAAAAGGTTTTCTGGAGCGCATGGAATTGATTGTGCAGATTATTCAATCCCGGTGATTCCCCTAACTCCGTCTTGGCTTGTTGAGTGGCGGTGTCCATCATTGAGATGAGCGTCAACGCTGTTTGTTGGCCGGTTGCCCCCTTGGCTTGCTGATACCATTCTTCCGCCTGCGGGTGAAACAGACTCATGCAACCGGACACTCCCAACAGGCTGGCGAGCGTGACACAAAGAATGCGGTGTTTCATTTGGATAATCGTGTCCGTCACTCTAGGCTAGAAAATGGCCTTGACCAGTTCCTGAATGCTGCGTTGCATGTCCGTGTCGTCAGTAATCGGGCGGGTAATCGCGGCATCGCAAGCCCGGTCGGATGCCACGCCCTGTTGCATCAACGTCCCGGCATAAATTAACAGCCGGGTACTGACACCCTCCTCCAGCCCATGGTTGCGGAGATTCCTCACCTTTTCACCCAATTTGACCAATCGTGTGGCAATGTCCCGGGAGACGTTGGCTTCATGCTCCACAATCCTGGTCTCGATATCCTTTGGGGGATAGCCAAACTCAATGGCCATGAAACGCTGCTTGGTGCTTTGTTTCAACTCTTTTAGGACACTTTGATATCCCGGGTTATAGGAAATCACCAGCAAAAAATCATCCATAGCCTGAATAATCTGCCCTTTTTTCTCAATGGGCAAAAACCGGCGGTCATCACTCAAGGGATGGATCAGCACCGTGGTATCTTTTCGGGCTTCGACCACCTCATCCAGATACACGATCGCGCCATGTTTGACTCCCAGGGTGAGCGGCCCATCCACCCAAACGGTTTCCTCCCCTTTCAACAGATAGCGACCGATCAAATCGGAGGCCGTCAAATCTTCATGACACGCGACGGTAATCAGTGGCCGGTTCAGCCGATGAGCCATATGCTGGACAAACCGGGTTTTCCCGCATCCAGTTGGGCCTTTCAGCATAACCGGTATCTTGTTCTTGGCGCCGACGGTGAACAGATCGATTTCCCCGTTCACTTCCTGATAGAACGGCTCCTCGGTGACCCGGAATTGTTCGATACCGAATTCAAGACCCTTCATGATCAATCCAAATTAAGAATGGAATAGCCAAACAGGTGGACAACTCAAGAAGCATTATACGGGTGTCATTTCAGAGAGGACAACCTTTGGCAACTATTGAAAAGCTTCAAGCAGGGATTTTGGTTGCTCATGAGGGCTGGGCAATATAGTTGGTAACCAATTGACAGGGATGGTAGGCCCGTTTGGCTCTGGCTAAGCCGGGCAACCCTGAATCATCCATCGTATTCACAAAAGGGTACTGCTGAAACTCACGGCAGAATTCGCGGAAAAGATACTGGGCTAAGCCGTAGACTGATCGATCCGCCACTTCCAGCAAGATGCAAAACACTTCCCGGGACCGGGGATAACCGAACGTATACGCTTTAATGCTTCCATCCACCCATACGACCCGCCCGGTGAGCCCGAGTTCCCGATAATCCTGCAGGACCACCCGATGGGCGCTGGCGGCATCTCGAAGCATCAGGCGAGCCACGTCCTCGTTGGGCCCTGATCTGGAGAGGGGAATATCTTCTTTTTGATGAACCCAGCGGTGAAAAAGGGCGAAACACGAATCACGATCGATGATCCGGTAGGGAGAAAGCCGGATGCGGTGAGCGCGAACAAACCGATTGTATGCGGCACGTGGGGATTTGTAAGGATTACCTTTCAGCTGGATAAGATTGGCTGTGTGATAGAGATAGTCCGAGTCTTTGGGCGTTAAGGTGTATCCCCACTGTTGGATCTCCTCTTTCAGGTCGGCTGGAATGTTTTCAATTCGGGTGACCTTGGATCCGCGGTTCCGGGTATCCATAAACGCGGTCACCTGGCACAGCACGTCTTGGAGAGGGCTGCTGGAAGAAGAGCCGACTTCCGAACGAGGTCCGACAGGGGGAAGGGGCATAAACATTCCATCAGGGTATTCCGCGAAGAGGCACAACCATCCATCGATTTCCGTCCAGGAATAGGTGAACAGGTCCTTCCAGATGTAGTGCGGTGGAAACGACCAGGTGGCCAAAGGGGTTTTCCCCCCGACTAGTGTGGAGGCAATGCTCTGGTGCAGGCGGAATTGGTCCTTGATGGTCAGGGGATTGAGATGAAGAGACATGACGGATAGTTATACGGGATGAACGGCCTGCGGGGAAAGATTGAATTGGTGGAGGTTACCGGGTGTCGCCTGTGCCGGAGGACTGAAGGGTGACCGTCAGACGGTCCAGGCGTTGCAGTACGACCACATCCGGTTGAAACGGGGTTACCAATCGCGGATGAATGGCCAGGGTGCTGAGAACGTCCTCGGACTCCAGATAGGTTGCTACCGTCCGAGCCTGATCCATCAAAGTTCTTGGAAGTTCCCGTATCGACCTACGTAGTTTTTCTCCTTTGAGAGGAGTCACTTCCAGGGACTGTTCAAGAAGGAACGGGCACAGAGGATCCCACCCGAACAAGACGATATCGTGTTGTTCATTCCACATGAGGGCAAACGGGTACAATTGGCAATCCAGGGGACGGACCTCGTAGATGCGGCAGTGGTGAGTGGCGGGATCAAATGCCGGGCAGAGAAATCCTTCATCTGTCGGATGGGGGACGACTTCCACTTGGCTGCCCCGATGATCGGGAAATGAAGAGGGGGGGACGCCGTGTGTGAGAGCCTGCTGAATTTCAGATGCGGTAAAGTACGGTCTCAGCAGGCTGTCGTGTTCCGGAAAACGGCAACACACCTCGCATCGGACGCAGATGGCTGAGGGAACGACCTGAGGACCAGGGATCATGGGAATCGAATCAGCCATACCTTCATGACTTTCTTACTAGTGGACTTCAATGCACGGTTCTCGACTATATTGCGCTAAAGAGGAATACGATTCACTGGGCTATTTTGTCCTGAATAGTTCGCATTCAAGTGGTACAGTCCACTCGTGGCTAAGCGGCCCTCAAGCGAACTCGCAAAACAAGGGGAGTGTGCCTTGTCTGGTTTCAAGAGGTCATGCTACGATCTTGACCATTCTAGCAAAAGACTTATCACGAAGGCCCAAGCATTTCCAGTTAGCCTCTAATTGATGGATTTGGCACAGACCCAACCCCAACTTTTCGACGAGTGAAGGACGTTCGGGTGCCTGGTCCGCTACACACGTCCTCCACGCCTAACCCAGGATCGGTTATTTCTTCTCAGCCTGATCAATCCGGTGGCTGTTCGCCATGGAATTCGTTGATCTCTGACACCCCCTATTCCATTTTCCGGGACACCCTGATTAAGGATGGATTGTTCGTCTTCGGTCAGGAGGATCTTTGGCGTGTGGCCTGCCGCCCGTTTACGCTCTCCAGGGAAGAGGCAAGGTTTTTTGAACAATTAGGCCAGCATCTTCTGGGGTTTTATCAGGCCTTGAACCGGTTGTATCTGGACAGTCTGAAGGGGATACAACCAAAGTGGGTGCATGAATATTTTGATATCGGAAAACCGGACGACCTTCTGGCCATTGGCCGGATGAATCGATTCAAACATCAACTGCCCTGTGTCATTCGTCCCGATCTGATTCCCACCAACTCGGGGATGGCCTTGACGGAACTGGATTCTGTCCCTGGAGGCATTGGTTTAACCGGAAGTCTGAGTCAGATGTACGCGCAACAGGGGGCTCCGGTGTGGCCGCAGTCTGATGGTCTGATTCAAGGGTTTGCGCATATGTTACGAGGGGTGCTGCAAGGGCAATCTCCACGTGTGGCCATCGTGGTCTCAGATGAGGCCGAGGCCTACCGCCCGGAAATGCAGTGGGTGGCGACGCAATTGCAGCGGGAAGGTTGGGAGGCCTATTGCGTGCATCCCCGCGATATCCGGTTTACCGAAGAGGGTCTCCTGGTTCACCATGGGGGACAGGACCATCCCGTTTCGGTCATCTATCGGTTCTACGAATTGTTCGATTTGAAAAACATTCCCAAAGGGGAATTGATTCTATACAGTGCGAAAAAAGGGCGGGTGGTCGTGACTCCTCCGTATAAGCCCTGGATGGAAGAAAAACTGGCCCTGGCCTTGTTCCATCATCCGATGCTGGAAGGATTTTGGGAGCAAGCCCTGAACCCCGAAACCATTGAATGTCTTCGTGCTCTCATTCCGGAGACCTGGATCTTGGATCCCAGACCGCTTCCACCCTCTGCCGTAATTCCCGGCTTGCGCCATGGGAATCGTGCCGTGTCGGATTGGCAGTGGTTGGGAGAGGCTACCCAAAAAGAGCGCCAGTATGTCATTAAAGTGTCAGGGTTTTCCGAGCAGGCCTGGGGTAGCCGTGGCGTCTCGATCGGCCATGATATGTCGCAGGCTCAATGGAAAGAAACCCTGACCCACGCTCTGGATATGTTTGAGGTGAGCCCCTCGATTCTGCAATCATTTCACAAAGGGCGACTGGTTATGATTGAATATTATGATCATGTGTCCGGTGCGGTCGTTAGCATGGAAGGCCGGGCGCGGTTATCTCCCTATTATTTTGTGAATGAGGGACAAGCCGAATTAGGGGGAGTGTTGGCGACCATCTGTCCCAAAGATAAAAAGATCATTCATGGGATGCGGGATGCAGTCTTGGCACCTTGTTCCGTGAGTGGGAATCAGGCTGGCACTTAGGCCTATGAAGTCTGGTTTTTTGGCCCAGGGCGTAATGGTTGGCCTCGTTTGCAAGACCGACAACGACTATGTCTGTTAATCTCAATAGCATGAAATTGTATCATACGGAGTGGTGTCCGGAATGCGAAGCCGTGCGCCAGAAATTGGTCGAGTTGGGCCTTTCCTACGAAGATGAAATTGTGCCGGATGTTCGTCCTTTCCGGAAAAAGGTGTATGAAGTCTCAGGGCAATACTATGTTCCGGTACTGGTTCATGGAGAGATCGTGTTGACGGAGACATCCGATATCCTGGCGTATCTGGACAATTACGAAGACCGTGGTCATCCCTCCGGGGCTGACCGGCAAGTAACCTCCAACCCACCCACCAGCTCCGTTGATGAAAGGAATCATTAAGCTATGGATGATTGGAAAAAGGTCCTCGCCCAAAGCATTACCAAGCCCAAGGATTTAGCGAAGCATCTGGGAGTAGATCCCAAGGAGGTGGAAGACGTCGTCGGTCCCTATCCGATGAGAATTACCCCGACCGTTCTGGCAACGATCAAAAAAAAGGGGGATGCGATTTGGAAACAGGTGGTGCCCGAGATCATCGAATTGGATGATCTCGATGCCCCTGATGATCCTCTAGAGGAGGATACGGACAGCCCGGTTCCTCATTTGGTCCATCGGTACCCTGACCGGGTTTTGCTGATGGTGACCAACCAGTGTCCCATCTATTGTCGATTTTGTACGCGGAAGCGATTGGTGGGGAAGCCCGGCTTTCTCAAGAAGGGTGAGCTGGATCAAGCGGTGGCGTACCTCAGGGACCATACCGAAGTGCGGGATGTCATCTTGTCGGGAGGCGATCCTTTGCTGCTGCCCGATCACCTCATTGAGCGGATTTTAAAAGCCCTTCGGTCCATTCCGCATTTAGAATTGATTCGGATTGGGACCCGGGTGCCGGGAACCCTTCCACAACGCATCACCCCGGAATTGTGTGACATCGTGAAACGCTACCATCCCATTTATATGAATTTGCATTTCAATCACCCGGATGAGCTGACGCCGGAGGTGAAGGACGCCTGTGGCCGATTGGCAGATGTCGGTGTGCCCTTGGGTGCCCAAACAGTCTTGCTGAAAGGCGTGAACGATGATCCTGAAATCATGAAACGCCTGATGCATCAATTGTTGTTGGCCAGAGTGAAACCGTATTACCTCTATCAAACCGATCTCACCAAGGGAACCAACCATTTCCGGACCACGGTGGAAACGGGATTGAAAATCATTCAAGCTCTTCAGGGGCATACGAGTGGTATGGCCGTTCCCCACTTTGTCATTGACGCGCCTGGCGGCGGCGGAAAGATCCCTCTGTTGCCCGACGATTATTTATTGAATTTGGATGAAAACGGGGCGGTGTTAAAAAATTACGAAAATAAAACCTACCATTATCCTCAGCCGTCAGCAGCGAACAGGCGTGAACTTCCCATGGTAGGAGCGCCTGCGTCACAAGATATGTGCAGTGCCGGCGCCATGGATGACTATTGATGGCCTCTGCTCGTAAACCCGGCATTATTCCCTTTCAACACCTGCGCACATTGGTGCGTCAGGGTGCCATTCAAGCGGACGCATCGATTACGTCGGAGCAGATTCAACCCGCCAGCCTCGATTTGCGGTTAGGAACCAAAGCCTATCGGTTACTCAGCAGCTTTCTTCCCGAACCGTCCGATCAACAGTCGCGATTTACCATTGATGATTTGTACCGGTCCGATTTGGTGATGTACGACATGGATTTAAGTCAGGGCGCCATTTTGGAAAAAGGACATGTCTATTTGGTGCCGTTGATGGAGCGGCTCAAGCTCCCCAAAGATATTCGTGGCCGGACCAATCCCAAGAGTTCCACCGGTCGGCTGGATATTTTCACTCGAGTGGTGACGGACCTTCATGTGGGGTTTGACGAAATTCGACCAGGCTATTCGGGACCCCTGTTTTTAGAAATTGTCCCTCGCTCATTCACGATTCGCGTGCAAGCGGGCCTCGCCCTCAACCAATTGCGGCTGATGTCCGGGAAACCCCTCGTCTCGGATTCCTCCTTGCGCACCCTTCATCGCCAAACGCCCCTGTTATGTCATAACGGCGGGCATGGCGAACCGGATCAACCGCTGTCAGCCAAAGACATTCGTGTCGATAACGGGCTCTTTCTTCGAGTAGATTTGCGGGGATCTTCGGAAGGTGATCGTGCTATCGTGGGGTATCGGGCCAAAAAGAATAGTCATGTCATCGATCTGAACAGGATAGGCCATTATTCCGCCTCTGATTATTGGGAGCCCCTCTATCGGAATGCGACGGCCACCATGCTTCTGGAACCGGAAGAATTTTATATTTTAGCCTCCAAGGAGCGGATTCAAGTGCCCCCCGGGTATTCCGCAGAGATGGTGGCGTATGAAGCGGCCTGCGGCGAATTGCGGACACATTACGCGGGGTTTTTTGATCCGGGATTTGGTTATGCCAACCCGACACGGAAAGGAACGCAAGTGGTTCTGGAAGTTCGGCCGCATGATGTGCCCTTTCGCATCCACGACGGGCAGACATTTTTTAAGGTGATGTACGAAAAAATGCAGGATATTCCGACCCATCTCTACGGGTCATCGCTGGG
>JAOUGQ010000244.1 GCA_029865515.1 Nitrospirota bacterium | reverse complement strand
ACAATGTGAACAACCAAGCCTCTTAGTACCACCTCAGGAAGTTACCCCTTCGTCAATGCCGCTGCAGGCTTCGGGAGATATTCTTTGTACCCATACAATTCCCCTAAATGCTGCTTGGCTTCATCCGTAATATACTCAGAAAATTTATATCGATCGTTTTCAACATCCTTTGCATCTTCCATCACTTTATCTGTTGGAATCGCATATTCAATATTACAGGAGGTATAGGCTTGGATATAGGTTGGGCCCACTTCTCGTGCAATCAAGACCGCTTTTTTAATGACACTTTCCACTCTTCTTGGGTTGTTGGGAACCACCGTGGCCACGTAGGCACACCCTGCAACCTTTGCCATTCCTACCATATCCATCTTTTCAAATTTTTTCCCCAAAGGCGCCATCTTCAAAACTTGGCCCTTGTTGGTCATTCCGCTTTCCTGACCACCCGTATTCCCATATACTTCGTTATCCAACATGATGGTCGTAAATTTTTCTTTTCGAAACCAGGAATGCAAGGTTTGAGCAAAGCCAATGTCTGCCATTCCCCCATCACCCGCCATCACTACTACATCTTTGGGGCGATCACCAAACCGCAACCTAAGTCCACGGGACAATCCACTGGCTACCCCATTCTGGTCACCATAATTTCCATAGACAAATGGAATGGCCGCCTGGGAAATGGCCAGCCTCCCACAACCTGCTGTTCCAACGGTAATAGTATCTTCCGGGTTAGGGAATGCAATAATAGCCAATCGGATGAACAAGGTCATCGCACAGCCCGCACACATAGGATGTTCCTCCAAGATTTCCTTAAAGGTTCCCACTTGCGATACCGAAGTCTTTTTTCCAAATGGACCATGCTCAACCATATCCCGATATTCTTTGGGCATAAACTTTCCGAAGCCTGGCGTGAATTTTACGTAATCGAGACTCATACCCGGTCTCCTCCCTGTTTAAAAACGAAAATAACCATAACTACCATTTTTTATATTGATGAACGATACGCTAGGTAAAATACCCCAGCAAAAAAACAAACTAACAAAGAAAAGAAATTATTGTCAATTTATTAAATGATGGACCTTAACCTCCCATAAATTCCCTAACATTCTCCCTCTCATTTCCTAGAATCATTCATATATGAGTAATTCTTTATTATCTTCATCATTGAATCTAGGCAATTACTTTGGAGAATTCAACACAAAAGAAGGCCCAACCTCTCAAAAAGAAGACCCATTCTCAAAACAAACGGCTTAGGTCTTTTGTCCCAGTTTTATTTGAAGAATAAAGGCAGCAGGAGAGAAATGAACGACGGATAAAAATCCGAGCAGACAACGGCCATCTACTCACAAAGCAGTAAAAGCCCGACTAATCCAGAATGTAGTGGACAGGATCTACCACGGTATCATTCACGGCCACTTGATAGTGGAGATGGGGCCCCGTGGAAAACTTTCCTGTGCTCCCAACAAGGCCTATAAGATCACCTCTATGAACTTTGTCCCCATATTTCACATGGATCTTAGATAAATGCCCATAGGTTGTCTCAATTCCGTAGCCGTGGTCAATGCGAATAAATTTGCCCATCCGGCCATCATAGGCGGCTACCACTACTTTCCCTGATGCCGGAGATCGAACCTCCGTACCAGATGGCGCACCTATATCAATACCTGCGTGTAACGCTTTTTTCCCGGTAAAAGGAGAAACACGAGGGCCGAACTTTGAGGTTATGGCACCTTTGGTTGGCCAAACGGAAGGTGTGGAAGCCCATTGCTCTGCTTTTTTCTGGGCAACGGCAGAAAGTTCTTCCAGGATTTGGCTTTCCAATTCGGTTTGTTGGCTTAGCCAGTCTAGCCCGGATTTAATCTCCGTAATTTTTCTGTCCATGGCAAAACCTAACTTGGAGACCTCGGGAGGCAGTCCGGTTTTTTCAATTGAAATACTTGTTTCAGGCGACGCTTCTTCCTGCAAACCATTGTATGGCAATTCTTCGTATGGCAACTCTTCCCCGCCCTGCCCAGGAAGGCCGGAAGGCAACCCTTGAATCTCATCGGCTTCAAGACCAAACATGGTTTGAAGTTTCCTGTTAAGCGTTTCTAAAACTAACATCCGTTTTTTCATGCCATCGACTTCAGTTGAAAAATTGCTGGTTCGAGCCCGTGATGTATCTAACTCCTGCTTTATTTCACCTAATTCACTGAGCTGACTCCACTGGTATACGTAATGCGTGATAATTCCTCCCTGAATCAACAGTAACGCCAGTCCAAAAATTAGCCCATGCCTTACAATAGACTTTCGGACTTTTAGGCGCCATGGATTTGCCCGTGCCCCACGAAAAATAATGACCGTTAAAGTTTCCTCAGCCTCTTTCATAATTCACCCAAAAAAGATTTAAGAATGATGCACGTTCCGCATTACTCCACTGGCAAATAAGCTTTCACTCACTCCCCGTAGTAGCTTTCCCACTTTTGGTCATCTCTCGAATCCAGCTTAAATATTCTTTGCTCCCATGCTGAATAGGAAGAGCGATGACCTCAGGAACACGATAACTATGATTGGCTTTAACAGCCCAATCCAGCTGGTCGAAAGCCTCCTTCACAGTTTTCGCCAAAAGCAAGAATTCCTGTTCCTCAGTAATTTTCCCATCCCATTGAAAAATAGATCGCACGCCCGGGATAATATTGACACAGGCCGCTAACTTCTTCTCAACCAAAACTTTCGAAATTTTTGTAGCTTCATCTTCAGAGCACACGGTCACCATTACAACGATTTCATCCATAATAAAAAGATAATTTCATTGGGCTGAAATCTCACAGTAAGAAAAAAGTTCTTTTAAATTTCAGGATCCCACACACAATGTCCTTGCAGGATATCAGTGTTTCCTAATCATTATCGGCCGTTTTTTTAATCGCTGAAGGATAAATTAATCCCCCAGACTGGAAAATATCAACCCAAAAATTCAAATCCAATTTTTTCTTAATTATTCCAACAACTTCAACCAATTTATCGAGGCATCAACCGCTTGGGGTCCTGTTTCGCCAAACTAACTAAATCTGCGATTGCCGGTCTCAAGGCTTCTTGAATCGCTTGTGGATAGCTTTCAACAGCCGCTTCTAATCCGTAATAAGGGCCATCGAATCTCTTGCCCTCAAATTCCATTGTCATGCTCCATAACACTTTTTCAGGATCATTGACCGGATTCAGCTGAAGATCCATTTCCAAAGCCGTGGAGGTTTCACTCATAGGGGCACCCAAAAACCAGAAAACGACTCCAACAGGAATTAACAAATAAGAGTACAACCTCCGCTTCCAGTTCGTGGACCTCAGACGTCCGCGAAATGCCACATCTGCCGGTTCTTGAGTAGTACTCTGGACAAAACTGACGGAGGAAAATACTCCTGCGTGATCTAATTCCGCAGCAATAGCCTTTGAAAAATCAGTAGGTGGATCAAATCGCACCACATCAACCTGCTCCGGTTTTTCAGCTTTCTCTGGGCGTTGATAATAAACCTCTCCATAAGGGACAAGGGGAATGGCCGCTTTTGAATATTCCTCCTTTAACCCGTTGCCTCGCAAATCTTCCAAAGGAAGCACGATAGCTTTGGCAGGAACAGGAGTTGCCGCTTTGTCCTTCAAATATGTCCCAGTTGAAGATGGTGGATATTGCCAATTCCGATTTCCAAGGCACCCCGTTAAGGTAGAGAGGCACAAGAGAAACAATATGAATACAGACAGGCTATTGCGAGAGACCCTCATGTAGAAACTCCTTTCATTTTTTTTAGTGCTCTTGCCGAAAAAATTATGCAAGCAACAGTCTAAAATGCTCAAAAAATCTTTTTTTCTGACGGGTTCCGGAGGATTGCGCTTTTACTCATACCTCTTCAAGATAATGTTTTCTTTATCTCCTTTCTCCCTCACCTTAGCCTCTCTAAGCAGCCACCCGTTAAGCCCATTACATCTAACAAGTACCATTCGGAAACGCAACAACGCCTCATCTCGGAAAACATTTCATGGGATATGCAGACAAGAATACACCCTCTTACCATTGAAAAGGGGGATGGGGGATTCAACTAAATCAGCGTCACAGATTCATGAGGTGAAACCTCCTGCCCGACCGAGATATTCCTGGAGTTCAGCATATGACCGGGCAACAGGAAATTGAGGAAATTCCTTGGCAATCGAATCAGGAGGGCAGAAAAAAAACCCAGCGTCGGCCTCTTTCAACATTGAAACGTCATTATATGAATCTCCTCCCGCCAAAACCCTGAAGCCAAGATTTTTCAGGGCACTGACCGCATGTCGCTTTTGATCCTTTTGGCGTAGGAAATAATCCGTGATAAACCCGTTGGAATCAACGCCCAAGGTATGACAAAAAATCGTGGGAAATTGGAGTTGCTTCATGAGTGAGCCAACAAACTCATAATACGTGTCCGACAAAACAATGACTTGGCAACGCTCCCGCAACCACCCAATAAATTCCGGAACTCCGGGGAGAGGGGAAATCGTTCTGGCCACATCTTGAATATCGTTAAGAGTAATGCGATGCGCCTTCAGGACTTCCAGTCGCTTTTTCATCAAGACATCATAATCAGCGATTTCCCTGGTGGTAATGCGCAATTCCTGAACACCAACTTTATCCGCCAGAGCTAACCATATTTCCGGAAATAAAACCCCTTCCATATCCAAACAGGTGACAACCGGTTGTGCCATCAATACCTCTTTTCGTA
>JAOUGQ010000243.1 GCA_029865515.1 Nitrospirota bacterium | reverse complement strand
TTTGAACCGCATCCAGTGGACTTGCGCTACGCTTTCATGCCCGTAAAGCTTTCTTCACCTCTTCAAAGTCATTAATATGGCTTTGCGTTATCTGACGCTCGCCCGCCCTCCTGCTAAACGAAATAAACAAAAACTCTTGGGGCCTACTTCCATTGAAGGTACACGATGAAACTCAGTGAGAAAATCTTCATCTTGTTCATTGCACTGGTCTATCTTCTTGGGCAGTTGGGATGTGCCACCGGCCGGTATGAGTATCCCACACCCGAACCCCTGCCAGAAACATACCGTGAGCTACTGGGGACCATCGGAGTCGTAAAGGGCCCAGATGTTCCGGTTATCGAAATCGAAACCCCTCCTACTTTCCCTACGTCTACTGGGCCAGGAGTCCTGGTAAGAATGGGTAGGGGAACAGTGGAAGGGGCCGAGAATAGTTGGGATTGGTGGTTGGACCTTTGTGGTAAACCTTTTGAAAGAAAAATGGTAGAGAAAAGAGTCGTGGGAGTAGTAATTTATAGCCTAGGCCTTTATCTTCTTCCAGTTATTGCAGTGGGCGTCTGCTACATTGTTTCACCCCTCGTGCCGATTTTCGGGGGTCTCGGAGGATTTTTTTATGGGGCATTACCACCCGACGAACCTCTCGCGTATCCTGCGGCCGATGAAGTGACCCTTCGGTACACCGTGGCCAACTACCCAATACAAGAAACCTTTCAGAGTTCTTTTCTCAAAGAGGCCCGTGCCCGAACCTCGCATACTTTTTTGGTGGGTCCGGAGCACGAGCCACAGACCGATGAAGGGATGGTCGGACCAGGCGTGGATACGATTCTTGAACTCAGCGTGCAACGGATCTGGTTAAAACGAGTAGGCAACCAAGAGCCGGAGCTAAACCCGCCAATGGTGTTGGTCCTATACGTCCGAGCCAGACTGGTGCGAGGCACCGAGAAAACCGTCTGGTATGACCAAACCTTTGTCCATGAAACGAAGAAGCGTCCTTACAGAGAGTGGCCCTATCACTATCACTTTCAAACAGACATCGAAAAGGCCTATCAACACCTGACCGAGGAGATCGTACAAAAACTCTTTATCCATAGCCCCTCACCCTCGCCAGCAAAAATTGATGCCTCTGCCTTTTTCACCGAGACCACTTTGATATCTCAAAAATAAAAGCCCGCGCACGCACCCCAAGAAAAGGAAGACAGGTGATTCGACACATCCTCCTTACGGGCCTGCCAGGGGTCGGCAAGACCACAGTCATTAAACAGTTGGCTGATTCCTTGACGGCTCACCATCCTGAGGGATTTTTCACTCAGGAGATTCGCGAGCATGGAATCCGCAAAGGCTTTGAGCTGGTCACACTTGATGGACGTCGTCAGTTGCTTGCGCACGTGAACTTGCCCGGACCCTTTCGGGTGGGACGGTATGGCGTGGATCTCGCTGGTTTTGAGAAACTGCTTAAAACCATCGACCTGCCTCACTCGCCTTCTGGAGTGGTCATTCTGGATGAAATCGGGAAAATGGAATGCCTGAGTCAGCGGTTTATGCAGGAAGTGGAAGCCTTGCTGGCTTCCTCAAAAATAGTGATTGCCACTGTGGCGTTAAAAGGTGAAGGCTTTCCGGCCAAGGTCAAACACCGTCCTGATTGTCTGGTGGTGACGGTCACCCTCCACAATCGCTCAACTCTTGCCGACACCCTTCTGCCCGAAATTGCAACAATCCTCTCCTCTCACAAGGACGATCCACATGCCGCATCCTCATGACCGGGCCTTCGAGCTAACTCTGGCTTGTCTCGACTGAGGGTTTCATGAGCCTCTTCGTTAGTATTTGTTGGTGGCTTTATGATACACAGAAGATTCACCATCAAGGCAGCGCTAAAAGTTTCCTGAACGTCGATGCATGAGAAAAACCATTCCGAAATGACGTAATGAAGTAATGGAGCCTCGCGACCAGAAAGGAGCATCACTCATGGCTTTCACATTAACCAGTACCGCCTTTCAAGAAGGAGCCATTATCCCGAACAAACATACGTGTTCGGGGCAGGATGTCTCACCTCCACTAAGCTGGAATCCCCCACTAAAAGGCACTCGAAGCTTTGCACTCATCATGGACGACCCGGACGCGCCGGGAGGGACGTGGGTTCATTGGGTGATATTTAACATTCCCGGTCAATCATCCGGCCTGCCGGAAGGAGTGCCGTCTAAACAATCTTTTCCAACTGGCGAACAACAAGGGAGCAACGACTTCAGGCGAATCGGCTATGGCGGGCCTTGTCCTCCCCCAGGCAAACCCCACCGGTATTTTTTGAAGTTGTATGCCTTGGATACCACATTAAAATTACAACCGGGAGCGTCGAAGGCGGAGGTGCTTGCCGCTTGTCACAATCATATTCTGGCCGAAGCGCAGCTGATGGGCCGTTACGGACGATAATCAACGCCTGGAGGCTTCCGTCAAATTGTCGTTATGAATAAGGAGGGCCGCATGCCTATTCACCTGACTTCCGTCCCGATCACCAAGCCTGAGGAGATCAACCTTATTTTAGGACAGGCGCATTTCATTAAAACGGTGGAGGACCTCCATGAAGCCCTGGTGACCGCCATCCCCGGGATCAAATTCGGACTGGCCTTCTGCGAAGCATCCGGTCCCTGCCTGGTGCGGTGGAGTGGAACCGACAGCGAACTGACGGACCTCGCCAAAACCACCGCTCACCAAATTGGCGCCGGCCATAGTTTCCTCATTTTTTTGCGCGATTGCTTCCCGATTAATGTGTTGCCGGTAATTCGCCAGGTCCCGGAGGTCTGTCACATTTTTTGCGCGACCGCCAACGCCGTCGATGTCATCCTGGCTGAGACGGCACAAGGCCGGGGCATTCTCGGGGTCATCGACGGCAGCTCCCCCAAAGGTATTGAAGAAGACTCGGACATTCAAGCACGAAAAGCGTTATTGCGTCAGTTTGGATATAAATTCTGAAAGGGAACGTATGCCGAATACCCAACACATCATCAAGGCTGTCCAAGCGGCATGGGAACATGAACCGCGCATTAACCTTCACACCCATCCCGTGACCATTCGATACGAAGACGAAGTCCTCACTCTTGAGGGAGAAGTCCAGGATATCGCCGCGAAAAAACTCTGCATGGAGTTGGCCATTGCCGTTCCCGGCGTGACAGGAATCATTGATCGCCTCCATGTCACTCCAGCGGTCAGAATAGGAGATGGGGCAATTCTCACGGCGGTGAGAGACGTCCTGCTTCAGGAACCTGCCTTACAAGATTGCGCCGTTCGAGTGCAAAACAAAGGCAAAGTGGAGACGATCCGGGAGGCGACCGCGCCCAATTCAGGAGTCATTGAACTCTCCGTCAATGAGGGGGTCGTGCTTCTTGATGACCATGTGCCAAGCCTCGCGAAAAAGCGTCTGGCCGGCGTACTCGCCTGGTGGATACCCGGGAGCCGCGATGTCATCAACGGGATGGCTGTAGAACCGCCTGAAGAAGACAACGATGAGGAACTGTTGGATACCGTGCGTCTGGTCTTAACACGAGACCCGTTTGTGGATGCCGATCAGATTCGAATCAGTGCCAACCATTCCGTCGTCACGCTCGAAGGGTTAGTCATCAATAACGTGCAACGGCGTGCAGCCGAAAACGATGCCTGGTTTGTCTTCGGAGTGGATAAGGTCGTCAACAAGCTCAAGGCACAGGAATAAGCTGTGAGTCTGTAAATTGCTATGCGCTTTACCTGCTTGCGCACTTCACTATGACTTCGTATCGAGGCGACGGCACATACGTTGGATCACTGTCGTCGCCGCCATCCCAACGGCCTTCTACGGCACAAAAAACGTTCTTCTTCAGAGCCCTGTAAGACGTACCATCCGGACCATCCGCCATTTTGTCGCCACACCACCCATCTTCCTTGAGGAGGTCAGGGGGAAGATCCGCAGGAAGCTTGCCGTCGGGACAATAAGGCAGCAAAAAGCCAAAGAACCCATCGGGACGCTGACGGTCTGTCACGTTCTTTGCATTTCCCGAGAAACGAATAATGCAGCCGTGATACTGGTTACCATCCTCAGTAAAACTCTCGATGGATTTGGTCAGACTTTCATACGGACCCGAGCTGATTTTTTGGTAGACCAGGCTACAAGTATCCTCAAGCACTCCCGCGTAGGTGTTGCAGGCACACACCATCACCAATCCAAGACTGCCTACTCGATTAAAGAAAGGGACATTCATGATCTTTTAGGGGCATAACACGTGCATTACCCTTGCAAACGCAGAGGGAACCGCCGCCTAAATTGAACTCGATCTTAGGTGCGTTATGCATTTACTCCGAGTTTCCGGCAGGATTGCGCACCAGAATACACGCAATGATTATTCCTTCGACCAAGGAACCCACCATCAAAATAGTGAGTTCGAGCACATTCAGGAGAAGTGGTTCCCCAAGTAACGTATTGTAAATAAACCATTCCTGAAACAACCAATACATCAACCAAATCGTTAGCCCCCAGAAGAGGCCTTTTTTCAACCATGTTTTCCCGGGTATTGAGGGCATGAGAACGCTGAAAAGCCACGCGTGGATGATGCTCAATAGGACAAGGCCAGCAACCGAGACCGGTATGTTTCGTTGCGGGGTGATCTCTATAAAAAGCTGACTTTGCCATTCTGGGTTGTAAAGTATCGACTGGATCGGAGGCATGGAAAATAAGGCGCCCAACACCCCATTACCTATAAACCCCCCAACGAGACCTGC
>JAOUGQ010000023.1 GCA_029865515.1 Nitrospirota bacterium | reverse complement strand
CCAAATTCTTGAAGCGGTAAAGAAGGGTCAAGAGGGAGCCCGAAACAGAAACCCTCCGAATACCCTGTATTGGCGATTTGGTTCATTAGAAGAACATTTCCAGCCGCATGGATTTCTTATGACTAAACTAAGCGGGATTGCCGTGATGGCCGGGCATTTTGCTCTGCGAGGGGAGCAACCCACCTCCCAGGATATTCAACGGGTATTAGACGAGGAGGTCATGCAGGTCGTGGTCATGATTTTTGGTGATACCCCCACGTTCGCCAGGGACAGCTATCTTTTACTCAAGCAAGGCAATCGGCTGATTAAGCCTGATCGAATCCGATTTGATGCGCGGGCTTCGCCGATAAGTCAAAGACAAGGAGAACCTGTGTTCCGTGCAAAGATTGTGGCCTCTTTTGTCTATGGGGCATTTGATTTGGAAGCTCCCACCACCATTAAAGTCTTTCCTGGGGCCGGAGGTGAAATGACGTTTGATCTGGATTTTTCTGCCATTCCATGAATCGCATTGGGAATGTGCAAACGACTGACTTGATGCCATCTGACCGATTCGCATGTACATGAAGCCCCTTTATGCTGACATTATTGCCGTGGGCTCCGAATTGCTTCTTGGCGGGCGAGTGGATAGCAATTCCGTATTTGTTTCGAATCTTCTGGCCGAGTGCGGAATTGCTGTTCGAAAAAAGATTTCCGTAGGGGATCATAGGGCCGATATTCAAGAGGCCCTTCGCGCGTCCTTAAAGCGAGCTGACGTGATTGTCTTGACTGGGGGCCTCGGTTCAACACTGGATGATTGTACCCGTGAAGCTGTTGCAGAGACGTTTCGGCGACCACTTATCCGACGAAAACAGGCCTACGAAAATTTACAGGAACGGTTTCGGCGTTTTGGAAGAGCGGTCACTCCTCTCCTGGCCAAACAAGCCCTCATTCCCTCCGGAGCGAGGATGTTGGCGAATCCCGTGGGCACGGCTTCCGGTTTTTTGATGCGTGAGGGACAATCGGTGATTGTTGTCTTGCCTGGTGTTCCTCGCGAGGCCAAAGTAATGATGGCCTCTCAGGTTCAACCGGCACTCCGGAAGATCTTCAAAAGCACCAGGCGGTATTGGTTTCATGCCTTTAACACTTTCGGATTGCCCGAAACCGATGTCCAAAAGCAATTGGACCTTATTCTGATGGACTATGCCAACACTCAGTTTGGTCTGTTGGCTTCCCCCAGGGGGGTAAAAGTCACCGTGAGTTGTTGGGTGGTCGGCGACTCCCAATCCTCCGTTAAAAAGAAAGAGCAGTCTCCGTTCTTTCCTGAATGGAATCACCTTATTAAGCAGGTGCGTGATTGTTTAGGGCCATGGCTATTTTCTGAAGGTGAACGAACCATGGAAGAAATCGTAGGAGAATTATTACGAGGGCACTCCTGGACGATTGCGTTAGCTGAATCCTGTACGGGAGGGTTAATTGCTCATCGATTGACCGATGTGCCAGGAAGTTCTCTCTATTTAGACAGAGGAGTTGTGTCCTACAGTAATCAATCGAAAAGAGAATGTGTGGGGATTCCTGCCCCGTTGCTACGTCGGTATGGAGCCGTGAGTTCTCACGTGGCTGAGGCTATGGCCAAAGGGATCAGAAGGCGCAGTCGAGTCGATCTGGGAGTTGGGGTTACAGGAATTGCCGGTCCCGGGGGAGGCACTGTGAAAAAGCCTGTTGGCCTGGTTTATGGAGCGATTGATGGACCACGAGGGACTCAGTGTCGACGCTGGCAGTTTTGGGGGGATCGAACAGAAATTAAACTGAAAACTTCTCAGGCGGTCTTAGATCTGATTCGTCGATATGCCAATGAAGCTGCAGTCTAATCATAGGAGTCTGAGAGTTTTTCTTGCCGTAGAACTCTCCAGGAACTTATGCGAGAAAGTGGCCGAGCTCCAACAGGAACTTCGAGTCACGTTGCCAAGGATCAATTGGGTGCGCCCTGAGTCGATTCATCTCACGTTGAAATTTCTTGGATATGTTGCACCTGCCATGGTGGAGCAACTCTTGACCGCGATTGAGCCTATCCGGAAAAGTCAGACTTCTATCATGTTGGAGATTCAGGACCTTGGGGTCTTTCCTCATATTCGATGTCCACGCATATTGTGGATTGGATGTACTGGTGACCTTCCTTCTTTGCTCAATCTTGTTTCTCAAATCGAAGGTGCAATGGAACCGTTAGGTTTTCCCCTTGAGGAAAAGGCCTATCATCCTCATTTGACCCTGGCCAGGATTAAGCATGACAATTCCAAAGTGGGTAGCGTGCTGGCTCACTTAGGCTTGTTGGAGCAACCCCGGAATCTGGGGCCATTGCTCATTGACCGGATCACACTCTTTCGGAGTGATTTGAGCCCTAACGGTGCGGAATATACCTCTCTGTGGACGGTCCCATTGAATGAGGCAGGATCAGGTCCTTTAACCTAAGATAATCATTTACCTGCCAAGGAGGGTGGGGTAAGATACCCGCCACTTTGAAATCCAGGAATATTGAACAAAAGGAACCATCATGGCAGAACGCGCAGCTCCTCAAAAAGAAACACAAAAAGACGGGAAAAAACGGGCGCTGGATTTGGCTCTGACCCAGATTGAAAAGCAATTTGGCAAAGGGGCGATCATGAAGCTGGGGACCGAAGAGGTTCCTCATGATATTCCGGCAATTTCGACCGGGTCTCTCGGGCTCGATATGGCACTGGGTATCGGAGGGTTACCACGAGGTCGGGTCATTGAGGTGTTCGGGCCTGAATCGTCTGGGAAAACCACGTTGTGCTTGCATGCGATTGCCGAGGCTCAGAAGGCCGGCGGGGCGGCGGCCTTTATTGATGCTGAACATGCGCTGGATATCAGCTATGCCAAAAAGCTGGGTGTGCAAACAGATGATCTGCTGGTGGCCCAGCCGGATACCGGCGAACAGGCGCTGGAAATTGCCGAAACGCTGGTCCGAAGTGGAGCATTAGATATCATTGTTGTTGATTCAGTTGCGGCCCTGGTCCCTCGTGCCGAAATTGAAGGGGAGATGGGAGATTCCCATATGGGGCTCCAGGCGAGATTGATGTCCCAGGCCTTGAGGAAATTGACCGGTGCCATTTCCAAATCTCAAGCTTCGGTGGTGTTTATTAACCAGATTCGGATGAAAATCGGTGTCATGTTTGGCAATCCTGAGACCACGACAGGGGGTAATGCGTTGAAGTTTTATTCTTCAGTGCGGTTGGATATTCGCCGGATTGAATCGATTAAAGAAGGCCAGGAAGTCATGGGGAGCCGGGTACGGGTGAAAGTGGTCAAAAATAAAATGGCGCCACCCTTTAAACAAGCCGAATTTGATGTGATGTTTGCGGAAGGCATCTCCAAAGTTGGGGAATTAGTGGATTTGGGCGTGGAGCGCCGGATTATTGAAAAAGCCGGAGCGTGGTATTCTTACAAAGAAGAACGACTGGGGCAGGGCCGTGAGGCGGTGAAAACCTTTTTGAAAAGTAATCCTGATATTGCTCAGGATATCGAGACGCAATTACGAAAAAGTTATGGCCTCTCGGTGGAATCTCAGAAAGACGAATCATCCACGCCTGCCCGTCCGGATCCGAAAAAGCAGCCGGGGCGCGTGGCTGACCCGGCCAAGTGACATTCATTATGATCACCGTCATCTCTATCCAATACATATAGGCCGGCTATGATCGCGACCTCACTTGAACTCCGACGGGCGTTTGTCGACTACTTTGGTGCTCGTGGGCATACCGTAGTTCCCAGCGCCCCTCTCATTCCCCAAGCGGATCCTACTCTGTTGTTTACTAACGCGGGAATGAACCAATTTAAACGGGTGTTCCTAGGTGAGGAATCTCGCCCATATGTCCGGGCCGTTTCGATTCAAAAATGTATGCGGGCTGGAGGAAAGCATAATGATTTAGAAAATGTGGGGTTTACCCGCCGACACCATACGTTTTTTGAAATGTTGGGAAATTTTTCCTTTGGAGATTATTTCAAAGAAGAGGCTATTGCCTTCGGGTGGGAATTTCTTACTCAGATTGCCGGTCTGCCAGCTGATCGATTGTGGATTACCGTGTTTCGTGATGATCAGGAGGCGTATGATATTTGGCAAAAACGCATGGGCGTATCAGAGAGTCGTCTAGTTCGGTTGGGTGAAAAGGATAATTTCTGGCAAATGGGGGAGACGGGTCCCTGTGGCCCTTGTAGCGAAATTCTCATTGACCAGGGCGAGGCGTTCGGTTGTGGGAAGTCTACTTGTGCGGTCGGTTGTGAGTGCGACCGATATCTTGAGATTTGGAATTTGGTTTTTATGCAGTTTGATCGGGATATGGCTGGGACCCTGAATCCTCTCCCTAAGCCCAGTATCGATACGGGGATGGGATTAGAGCGGTTGGCAGCTGTTACCCAGGGGGTCGCATCAAATTACGATAGCGATGTGTTCCGTCCAATTTTGGACAGTATTGGGAAGGGGACCGGCCATGTGTATGGTGCCTCTGGAAAGGCTGATCGCTCGATGCGGGTGATTGCCGACCATCTGCGGGCGATGACGTTTTTGATTACTGATGGGGTGCTCCCTTCAAATGAAGGGCGTGGTTATGTCTTGCGACGAATTATGCGTCGGGCCTCACGACATGGGCGGCTGTTAGGCGTAGAGCGAGAATTTTTATTCGACCTGGTGCCCTCTGTGGTTAATCACATGGACGTGGTGTACCCCGAGCTTCGTTTAATGGGGGATACCGTTTCTGAAATTGTCCAGGGTGAAGAATCACGGTTTATTGGAACTTTAGAGCAGGCCTTGCCTCTTCTCAATCAAATTTTGGCTGAGGCGAAACAACAAGGGAAAAAGCAGCTAGAGGGGGAACCGGTTTTTAAATTGTATGATACGTATGGATTTCCGCTTGATCTGGTAGAAGAAGCCGCACGAGAAGAAGGGTTAGATGTCGACCATACCGGCTATCAACAGGCGCTGGAAGAGCAGCGTGATCGAGCCAGAAAAACTGCCAGGTTTAGCCAGGCCGCTTCTCGAACCGAACTGGTGAGTGCCATTGAGCAATTTCCTCTGACGCAGTTTGTGGGTTATGGCCATCAGCAAGCCGATGGGACGCTGCTTGGAATCGTGAAAGATGAGCATGTGATTCAAGAGGCCAAGCAAGGAGAGACGGTTGAATTTATCCTGGATACGACCCCTTTTTATCCTGAAGGGGGAGGACAGGTTGGGGACCAGGGCACCTTGGTTGGTCCTTCGGCAAGAATTGCGGTGCAGGATACCACCAAGGTGGCGAAGGGTTGGTTTCTGCACAAGGGGCAAGTCATCGAAGGATCAGTCCACGTGGGAGACTTTCTCACCGCTTTGGTGAATAACCAGCTGAGGCAGAGTGCTGCGCGAAACCACACGGCGACTCATCTTCTTCATGCCGCGTTGCGGGAAATCTTAGGTCCCCATGTGAAGCAATATGGGTCCCTGGTGGCCCCGAATCGCTTGCGATTCGATTTCTCCCATTTCAAAGGCTTGACCAGCCGAAACGTCGAAGAAATCGAAAATCTCGTCAATGAGCAAATCCGAAATAACACTCTTGTACAGGTTGAAGAAATGGGAATACAAGATGCCCTGGGTCGAGGGGCATTGGCTTTTTTTGGCGATAAGTATGGGGAGCAGGTTCGGGTGGTAGAAATGGGTTCATTCAGTAAGGAATTATGTGGAGGAACGCATTGTTCTCGAACCGGTGATATCGGTCTGTTTCGAATTGCCTCCGAAGGGGGGATTGCAGCAGGTGTCCGGCGGATTGAGGCCCTAACGGGTGAAGGCGCGTTGACTCATGCTCAACATCAGGAGGCCGAATGGAGAGACCTGGCCGCCGTGTTAAAAGCCAGTCCACAGGAAGTTGTTGAAAAAGCGAAAAAATTGCTCACGACTCTTCGGGATACTGAACGTGAATTAGAGCGAGCAAAGCAGAAAGTACTTGATCAGCAAGGTGCTGGCCAGGAAGCATCTATACAAGAAATAGCCGGGATGCCTGTCCTCATCCAACGGGTAGATGGTCTGAATATCCAGGAATTACGGACCTTTTCGGATAAGCTCCGGCATAAAGTGCCTTCAGGCCTTTTGGTTTTAGGGTCCGTCAAAGAAGAAAAAGTGTCGTTGTTGGTCATTGTGGGGAAAGAACAGGCCAAGAAACTACCGGCAGGAAAGGTGGCTCAACACGTTGCCCAATTCGTCGGTGGGTCGGGAGGGGGACGACCGGATATGGCTCAGGCTGGAGGAAATCAACCAGAACATTTAGATGTCGCATTGAATAGCGTGTATGATTATGTCACCTCACAATTAAGTGCATAGGCGAAGGAAGCGGTTCCTTCAGCATCATGTTCAGTTGAAATGGTTCCCCTGAGGAACAGACAAGCAGTCAGGAGGAAAGGGAGCATTGTGACGTGGTTCTTTTTCGCCGGACAGTGGTAGGACTGTTGTCGGGTGTGTTGATTGGCCTCTTAGCCATGGGCGGTTTTTTGTGGCTGAATCAACCAATGGGCGGGCCAATCCAACCTCGCCTCGTTGATATTCCCCCAGGCACCCCCTTTACTCAAGTCTCCCAAATTCTCCGTCAGAATCATCTTGTCGGACCGGAATGGTTTTTTACCATCTTGGGGCGGGTACAGCGGGTCGATCGAAAAATTATTCCAGGGGAATATGAACTGCATACGGGAATGCGACCGACTGAGTTGCTGGAAAAGCTTGTGAAGGGTGAGGTGCATCAATATGCCCTCACCATTCCGGAAGGCTATAACGTCCTACAAATCGCCGACATCCTGGATCAAAAAAACCTTGCGCCCAAACAGGATATTCTTCGATTAGTTCGTGATCCGGCCTTTATTCGGAGCCTCAATGTTCAAGCACCAACTCTGGAGGGCTATCTCTTTCCTGATACCTATCAGTTTTCTCGATACACTCCACCAGAATCCATCATTCGAACGTTCGTCAACCGATTTCATGAGGTCGTGACTCCAAACCTCAAAGACCGAGCCACCGTTATGGGCATGACTCTTCAAGAGGTTTTGACCCTGGCGTCGGTGGTTGAAAAGGAAACGGGGCTGGCTGCTGAACGACCCTTAGTCGCCGGGGTGTTTCATAATAGACTTCAGAGGGGCATTCCCCTGCAGAGCGATCCCACTGTTATTTATGCCCTCGAATCTTTTGATGGGAATATTCGGAAAGCCGACCTGTCCGTGAATAGTCCCTACAATACCTATAAGGTTCGCGGGCTTCCCCCTGGACCTATTGCCAACCCTGGTTTGGCCGCTATCCACGCGGCGCTCTATCCAACGCAAACCGATTTTGTGTATTTTGTGGCCCGTAATGATGGGAGTCATCAATTCTCTGTCACGTTAGCCGAGCACAATAAAGCGGTGGATAAATATCAACGTCAGTTGAATGGTAAACGTGCTTCGTAATTGAGTGTTTTTACCGGTTCCTCTATGAATATTCATGAAACACTGCTCAGCCTGGGCCTAGAGCTACCTGCGGTGCCAGGTCCTGTCGGGTCATACGTCCCGGCTCGTCAGGCAGGGGATTTAATCTTTGTGAGCGGCGTGTTGCCTTTTCGGCATGGTAAAATTGAGCAAATCGGGAAGTTGGGGAGAGAACTGACAGTCCAGGAGGGAGTTGCCGCTGCACAATTGGCCATGTTAAACGGGTTGGCCATTCTTCAGCAGATGTTGGGAGATTTTTCACGCCTCAAGCAGGTGGTACGTCTGACGGGGCATGTGGCCTCTGTCGAAGGATTTGTGGATCAGCCTGCCGTGATTAACGGTGCCTCTGATTTGTTGGTCAAACTGTTTGGAGATGCCGGGCGTCATGCCCGATTGGCTCTTGGGACTTTTGAATTACCGCTTCATGCTCCGATTGAACTGGAATTAATTGTTCAAGTGTGTTCCCAGTAAGTTGTTTCTCACACGGTCGTATTTCTGAAGCGCCCCTGCAATCATTTTATTAAGGAAGAACCGGAAGGTTTTTGATAAGCAGTAAAAAGAACATAATGGGCCGATTTGGTCCCAGCATTTTCCTTTCACACATCTCTACTTTGGGTAATGAGCAAAGAGCGATTTCTTCTTCAATCTTTTGATTAGTATGGAATTTAGGCCTTTCCGTTCATAGTGGTTCTTCTAAATTGACGCCTGAAAAGATCGCTTGATATAGTCTTTTTGGGCACCCTCTCTGCGTTGGTTCCATCCCTTGAGTTGGTATCCACGAAGTTGGGTTGGTTCCTCTTTCCGATCCGATTTGAGTGAAGATTTAATAAATTGTTCATATTTAGGTCATTTTTAGAATCAACAATAAAGGTCTGCTACCTATGAAACACGTTCTGAATATCATGAGCATTGCCTTAGGTTTTCTTCTATTCTCATCTCTAGCCCATGCTGAATTGTTCCCCTCTGAGGGGCCTCCAGGAACCACTGTGACGATTAGCGGGGAAGGGTTTGGGGAGTTTCGTAATACCCAGGATAATCGGGTGGAGTTTCAGGGTTCTTCGGCTCTTATTCAATCCTGGGAACCCGATTTTATTCTGGTCAAGGTTCCGTTGAAGGCTCGTTCCGGTCCGGTGATGGTGATCAATGACTCAGCAACACGAGAAGCCGGGACATTCTCCGTCAAAAATGTCCACATTACCAACCTGGATCCTTCGAAGGTAGAAGCGGGCTCATTGCTGACGGTTGTTGGGGAACATTTCGGCAATACCGCCGGCTCCCGTGATCCCAATACCATGTTTGGGGTGAATCAAGTTTTAATCAATGGGATTCGTGCGGAAGTTCGGCGGTGGCGTCCCACAAAGATTGAAGTGCTGATTCCTGCCAATGCCAAAACCGGAGATGTAGAAGTTCGGTTGGCCTCAAGCGACCCATTACCCGATGGGTCCTGTTGTGCTCCGGTAGAGTATGCGGTCAGTAATAAGATGCCTCTTACGGTAATCCCTTCTATTTCCTTCGATCCTCCTGCTGGTCCTATTGGTAGTAAAGTGGTGTTGTCCGGTCAGGACTTTGGGCAGAGCCGTCCTGAGGATGGACGAATCCTCTTTGGTGGGAAGCCAGCGGTCATTGCTCAATGGTCCGATCGAACCATTGTGGTTCATGTGCCTTTAAATGCTCAATCAGGATCCGTGACTCTCCATCGAGAGGGGAAGGACCGTGATATCGGGACGTTTACCGTCATGGATAGTCAGATATCGGGAATGTATCCCTCTCAAGGACCAATCGGGACTCTTCTTATCATTAAGGGGAAAAATTTTGGCGTATATTCAGAAGCCGGCAGCACTGCGTATGCCTTCGATTTTCTTTCCGGAAGCAATGGAGTCGAGGTTGGTGGCGTACCTGCTGTCATTCATCGATGGTTGGATGAGCAAATTGATGTATGGGTTCCCTTTAGTGCGAAAAGCGGACCGGTTATTGTGAAACGGGGTGGGGTGATTCCTCAAACTGATGGCACCTGTTGCGAACGGAAAGAAATTGTCACGCTCAAAGCCGGGGATTTTACCGTTATTCAGCCGGAGATTTACTCGTATTCTCCCAAAGAAGCCGGCTTGGACGAGTTAGTGACTATTTCCGGTATCGGGTTCGGTGAATTTTTGAAAATTTCAGAAGCCACCCGCTTATCTCTTAATCAGGATGCTCATTCCTGGCAAAACTACAAATTGGGGCAGGATGTTTCTCGGAGTGAAGTGTTGCTCAATGGCGTTGCGACGCAGGTGGTTTCCTGGACTGATAAAGAAATTACTATCCGTGTTCCTCGTCGGCCCGCCTTTGGTTTCGGGAATCCTGAGGGCTTTGATGCCGATCTGACAGAAGGTGAACTTGTTCTGAAGCGAGGGTCCTGGGATATGTTAGAAACCGGCGAGTGTTGTACGCCAAAAAAGTACATTACGGTCGTGGCGGGGCCATTTAAGATTTTGCAGCGAGGCCTTCCTGATAAGGATTATTGGAACGAAAAGGGGCGAGCGCAGTAGGGACTACCGGGATAAATTTTGGAACAACCATATGAATTATCTGAATGCATGGAATCGAAGGGTGAGAGGTCTGTGTGTGATGGGGGTCCTTGTTGGATTGTGTTCCCTGGTCAACCCTCTGTTAGTATTTTCTCAATCGAGTCCACCAACTCTCTCACTGCAAAATAGCCCTACCCAGGTCACCTTGCTTGATGTCCATTTTCAGAATGGACGTCAAGGGTGGATCGTTGGGGCAGGGGGAACGATCCTTCATACCGAAGATGGCGGAGTGACGTGGAAGGTGAGCCCTCGACGGACAAATGTCTTATTGACCGCAGTGACCTTTGCGGATACGACGCATGGGTGGATTCTAGGGCAAAACGGAACGGTGTTGCATACTGCCGACGGTGGGAAACAGTGGGTTTCCCAGGTGAGTGGGACTAATGGAACGTTATACGCTGCAGATTTTCTTACTGCCAAACAAGGGTGGCTGGTCGGTTCCCGTGGGGTGATTCTGCACACAGAGGATGGGGGAGAAAGCTGGGCTGATCAGATCAGCGGGACCACCGCAGACCTCTTCGGTGTCCATTTTATCAATGCCGAACGCGGCTGGGCTGTTGGTGCCTTAGGTGTCATATTAGCGACTACGGATGGGGGGAAAAATTGGATGGCCCAGGCCACAAATAACCTTGCGACGTTTTTTGATATTGTGTTTACGGATAATGTGGCCGGTTGGGCTGTGGGGACACAGGGAGCCATGTTCCAAACCTTGAATGGGGGACAAGTGTGGGTTGATCACACTCGATCCTGCGGAAGTCCGTGCATTAAACCGGCTGACCTTGTCAAGGTTCAGTTTTCCAATGCTTTGGTCGGACGAATTGTAGGGGAGCGAGGTACGATCTTAGAGACTCGTGATGCTGGATTTACGTGGCAGGAGCTCGAACCTATTAATTCCGAAACGTTGTATGGGCTATCAATTCCGGATTCTTCTCAGGGCTTTGCCGTGGGAGACCATGGGACGATTCTTCACTTTCTTTCCCCGCATTCCAACCCCTAATATCAAGGGATTTTCCTCCTGTAAGAATTAAAGATAGTTTACCCTGGCCTGGAGAATCGCTAACGAGGCCAGACTGGCGGTTTCCGCCCGCAAAATTCCCTGGCCCAACGTCGCAAAAGAATAGCCACGGGATTGGGCTGTTTGCAGTTCCTCTTTAGTCCACCCTCCTTCTGGGCCGACGACTACCGTGATTCCGCCTTGAATGTCAGATGGTAAGGGTATTTTTGAAAGAGATATGTTCTCCTGCCGCTCAGCCAGCATGATTGTTGCTCCTTCGTCTTCTCGCTGGAGAAATTCCTCAAACAATTGAATGGGAAGGATCATTGGTACGTTCCGCCTCTCACTTTGCTGCGCCGCTTCCAAGGCAATGCGTTCCCATCGTTCCTGATAACTTGCAGAATTTTTTGGGGACACTCGCGGAATGACTCGCTCTGTAATCAGTGGCACAAAATTTTTCATCCCAAGTTCTGTCGCTTTTTGGATGACCCAGCCCATTTTTTCCCCTTTTAAAAGAGCTTGTGCCAGGGTGATGGAGGGAGTGGAAGAGGGCGTGGGTTCTTGAATACAAAGAATTTTTGAATGGATAACGTGTTTGGTTATCTGAAGGATTGTTGTGTGGTACCGACGACCTCGTTCATCATTCAGAATTAAGGGGTCTCCCACTCTCGTTCGTAAACTTTTTGAGAGATGGCTGAATAAAGGGTCGGCAATGATGACCCGTTCATCCTCAACCTGGGTTGAATGGATGAAAAAGACTGGCATATGTTTCAGAGGTAACGGTAAAAAAATAGAGGGCGGGAAACTTAATCAAACAGGTTTTTGACTTTATCGAACAAGCCTTCTCCTTGGGTATCTATGGAAATTCCGCTTTCCTCCGCGTAAGCGTTAAGGAGTTCGCGTTGCTTTGGATTCAGTTTAGTAGGAATTTCAATTTTGGTCCGAATCAGTTGATCCCCGCGAGTTTGGGATTTGAGGCCGGGGGCGCCTAATCCTTTGAGGCGAAGAATTTGGTCGTGTTGGGTTCCTTCCGGAATTTTCACTATGGTGCTTCCGCTTAAGGTTGGGACTTCGATCTTTCCGCCAAGAGTAGCTGTGACAAAATTCAGCCGAAGATCATAGAGAATATCCTGCCCTTTTCTCTGAAAGTGTGGATGCGGCCTGACATTAAGTGCCACATACAAATCTCCGGGAGGACCCCCGTTCATCCCATGCTCCCCTTCGTGGGAAAGGCGAAGTCGCATGCCGGTTTCTACTCCAGCCGGAATGGTGACCGCTAGCATTCGCTCTTTGTGAACACGTTTTTGCCCACGACAGGCCTTGCAAGGATCAGCGATAACTTGTCCTGACCCCTGGCATTGGCCACAGGTTCGGTTGATGGTGAAAAACCCTTGTTGCAAGCGAATTTGCCCTGCCCCACGGCATGCAGAACACGGCTTGACAGCTTGATCGGATTTTGCACCAGTTCCGTGACAGGTTTCACATATTTCCCAACGGGGAATTTTGAGCTTGGCTTCCTTGCCGTTGATCGCTTCTTCAAAAGAAATTTCTAAATTGTATTGAAGGTCGTTACCTTGTTCGGCTCGACTTCGTCCTCTGCCACCACCGAAGAAGTCCTCAAAGATATCCCCAAACATATCTCCGAAGCCTCCACTTCCAAACCCGAATCCGTCCGCTCCTCCGCCTTGTCCGGCAGCTGCATGCCCGAACATGTCATATTTTTTTCGGCGTTCGTTATCACTGAGAACTTCGTAGGCTTCTCCGGCTTCCTTGAATTTCTCCTCAGCAGTCTTTTTCTGGGTGGGCTCGGCATGCAAGTCTGGGTGATGCTGTCTGGCCAACTTTCTAAAGGCCTTTTTAATCTCTTCTTCCGAGGCATTGCGCTCTACCCCCAGAACTTCATAATAATCTCGTTTTCCGGTTTGTGCCATCATATTCGCCCAATGCACGAAAGAAGGGTTGAGTAATGAAATAGAAAGTGCATAGTTTTTATTAGTTTATACTAATTTTTGCCTTTATCAACTTCTTCAAATTCCGCGTCCACAACTTTTTCTTCTCCACCGGCGGTCTCACCAGCAGAGGCTCCAGCCCCGCCTTCAGGGCCTTGGCCGGTTGAGGCGGATTCTGTTGAAGCTTTTTTGTACATTTCTTCTGCTAATTTATGGGAGGCTGTTGTGAGGCTTTGCATAGCGGTTTTAATCGCTTCCAGGTCCGTTCCCTCCATGGCCTTACGAAGTGCGTCCACTGCACCGGTGATGTTCGATTTCTCCGTTTCACCGATTTTGTCTCCATGTTCGCTTAAATTCTTTTCGGTACTATAAATGAGGGTATCAGCCTGATTTTTGACTTCGACTAATTCTCGTTTCTTTTTGTCTTCTTCGGTATGACTTTGGGCTTCCTTAACCAGGCGCTCCACTTCTTCTTTACTTAAGCCGCTTGATGCGGTGATTTTGATCGATTGTTCTTTCTGGGTAGCCATGTCTTTGGCTGAGACATGCACGATTCCGTTTGCGTCAATATCAAAGGTGACTTCAATTTGCGGCATACCTCTCGGTGCCATGGGAATCCCCACTAAATCAAACTGTCCCAAAAGCTTATTGTCATTGGCCATTTCCCGTTCACCTTGAAAGACTCTGATGGTGACGGCTGTTTGGTTGTCGGCCGCTGTGGAAAAAATTTGGCTCTTTTTGGTGGGTATTGTGGTATTGCGCTCAATGAGCTTCGTGAAGATTCCCCCCAGTGTTTCGATGCCGAGTGAAAGTGGAGTGACATCCAATAATAGGACATCTTTAACGTCTCCTTTAAGGACTCCACCCTGAATGGCGGCACCGATCGCTACGACTTCATCCGGGTTCACTCCCCGGTGTGGTTCTTTGCCGAAAAATTGTTTAACTCGTTCGATCACTTTCGGCATACGGGTCATCCCGCCCACCAATACGATTTCATTGATGTCGCTGGTGGTCAGATCAGCGTCGGCGAGGGCTTTTTTGCATGGCTCGATCGATCGTTCGATTAAGTCATTGACCAGTTGCTCTAATTTGGCTCGAGTGAGTTTGAGAACCAAATGCTTCGGACCACTGGCGTCGGCCGTTATGAAGGGCAAATTTATTTCAGTTTCTTGTGATGAAGAGAGCTCGATCTTAGCCCGCTCTGCTGCTTCTTTGAGGCGTTGAAGGGCCATCCGGTCGTTCCGAAGATCGATCCCCTGATCTTTTTTAAATTCATCAACTAGCCAATCCATGATCCGGAGATCGAAATCATCTCCTCCCAGGAACGTATCTCCATTTGTGGATTTGACCTCAAAGACTCCTTCACCGATTTCGAGTATGGAAATATCAAAGGTTCCACCACCGAGGTCGTATACCGCAATGCGTTCATCCTTTTTCTTGTCGAGTCCGTAGGCCAAAGAAGCCGCGGTAGGTTCATTGATAATGCGAAGAACGTTTAGCCCGGCGATTTGCCCTGCATCTTTGGTGGCTTGTCGCTGGCTATCATCAAAATAAGCCGGAACCGTAATGACGGCATCTGTCACCTTTTCTCCTAAATAATCCTCAGCGGTTTGTCTCATTTTTTGAAGGATCATGGCAGAGACTTCGGCCGGGCTATAACTTTTTCCTCGAATTTGTACGTGGGCATCACCGTTGGGACCTTCTAAGACTTTGTAAGGGAGTCGTTTGAGGGCGTTTTGAACTTCTGGTGAAGAAAACTTTCTTCCCATTAAGCGTTTAACAGAATAAATGGTGTTTTCAGAATTGGTAATAGCCTGTCGTTTGGCAATTTGTCCGACCAATCTTTCTGACTTATCTGTCAATGCCACCACGGATGGGGTGGTTCGCCCACCTTCAGAGTTGGCAATGACACCAGGGTCTCCTCCACTCATCACGGCTACGCATGAATTTGTTGTTCCCAAGTCAATCCCGATAATTTTGCTCATATCCCTATTCCTCCCTCCTCACCAGATTCTTCTGTAGAAAATGGTTTTGTCAGATCTGATTTTTCTTTTGCCACGCTTACCATAGCCGGTCGTAAAATGCGGTCGTGCAATAAGTACCCTTTTTGAAATTCCTCTATTACGGTATTCGGTTCAACACCATCACATTCAACCTGAGTGACGGCTTGGTGAATATTCGGGTCAAACCCCCCCCCTGCACTGCATATCTGTCGAACGCCTAGCTTGCCCACAGTCTCAAGAAATTGTTTATGTGTGAGTTCCACCCCTTCCAGCAATGGACCACTGGTTCCTGCGTCTTTTGCGCACTGAATGGCTCGTTCAAGGTTATCAATGATAGGAAGTAAATTTTTCAGTAACGATTCATTGCCAAATCGAATGGAATCGCTTTGATCTCGTTGTGCCCGTCGTTTGTAATTTTCAAATTCTGCAGCTAGCCGTAAATACTTATCCTGGCAAATTTGCAGTTCTTCCTGCGCGGCTCCGCCATTTTGGGGCGCGTTCAGACCTTCATCCAAAGAAGTTTCTTGTGAACAGACTCTCTCTGGCGTGGACTCTGCTGGTTTGCCTTCAGATGTCGAACTTGTTTTATCTTTTTCCGGTTGTTGAGTCATGAATGACCAATATGAAGATAAAGACATTTCACTTTGCTTACGGAAGGTAGATAGTCACTTCCTCTGGCAAGTCAACCCATCCTCTTAAATTTCTTATGGTTTTTGGTTATCGGAGGCAAGCGGAAGATAGGGAAGAAAGTTATCCACAGGAAGAGAGCATGCGTTCGTAGAGAAGGGATAATCCTTCTAAAGTGAGGTGGGGTCTAACCTCCTGAATTGTGTGGGAAATTGGGATGATCGTTTGAGCAAGTCCCCCTGTTGCGATAACCAGCGTGGATTGCCCAATTTCATGTTGTATTCTTCTTACAATCTCGTCAACGAGTCCGGAATACCCGTACATGATACCAGCCTGCATGCTAGTGGACGTGTCTCTACCGATCACGGATTTTGGGATGGCTAGATCGACTTTGGGGAGTTTTGCCGTTTTCACATGTAGGGTGTCTGCGGCACTTTTTAAACCCGGGGCAATGGCTCCACCGAGATATTCCCCCTGTTGGGTGATGGTGCAAAATGTGGTTGCGGTGCCAAAGTCAACAATAATTAGGTACCGTTGATAGAGGGCAAAGGCCGCAGCCGCGTTTACGAGGCGGTCTGTCCCAATTTCTTCCGGATTGTCATATCGGAGAGTGAGGCCATGAGGGCAGGCGCTTGTGACCACAAGGGGTTGTTGTCCCAGTAAAGATTGGGCCAACATGTCAAACACATGGGTAAGAGGGGGGACCACGGAACTGACAATGCAGCCTAGAATGTCCTCCGGCCTCACGTTATTGTATTGAAGAAGGGAGCGGAGGATGATGCTATATTCGTCAGGGGTTTTGGATTGGTCGGTTGATAATCGCCAGTGGGATATCAGTGTTTTCTCTCGGAAGACTCCACAGACAATTTGGGAGTTGCCTATGTCGATTGCCAGAAGCATAAAGAATCACAATTGAAGTTAAGCCCATCCCCCCAGAGAGGCGCAGTTATGGAAGGTCTGTTGTTTGAATATGAAGGATCTCTCCAGAATGAATGTCTCGCATTTTAGCTGATTGTTCATTTGAGTCGGAAGGGGAGGGGATGATTCTAAGTTGGCCATGTTCTCCTATAGAATGGGCCAGGCCTTGCAGTTGACTCCCATCAGGGAAATGAACCTGAATAGTTTGTCCAATGGTGGCGCACCGATTCTTGTATTCTAATAGCCATGATTGGTGACCTTTGGAAGTCAGGTCCGCCCATCCTTTTTCGAGCCATGTGATGATTTGCATAATGAGAGTCTCCCTGTCCAGTGGGCGTTGATACCGAATTTGTAGGGAGGTGGCTCTATCTTGAAGATCTTGAGGAAAATCGGATTGTGAGAGATTGACGTTGATCCCAAATCCGATAACCACGCATTTGTTTTTTCCTTCAGGGCTAAAGGATTCGCATAATATGCCACCCACCTTGCGCTCTGCTATCAATAAATCATTGGGCCACTTGAGATGAATGCGAATGCCTGTCTGTGTTTCAAGCGCCTGCGCAATAGCTACCCCGGCCATTAAGGGAATCCAGCCTGGATGTTGAATGGTATTATGATGAAAGAGCAGAAGCGAGCCGTAAATATTTGATTTCGCTGGCGAAAACCATGACCGGTCCAATCGGCCACGTCCAGCCGTTTGCTTGTCGGCGAGAATGACCGTGGCTGGAGGAGCGTGTTTCTTGGCTAGTTCCAAGCCAAATGTATTCGTGGAGGCCAATTCGTCAAAGACATAGAGCGTTTCGCCAATTTTTTTGGATGGGAGTAGGGCCGCTAATTTTGTGTGAGATAGCACGAATGGTTCAGCGAAGAAAATTAGGCCTTGGATTTCTTTTTTGGGGACTTTTTTTTCGCTCCCGGCGCAATTATTTCCATTGACAGGTCCATGGAGTGGGCAGAATGTGTGAGGGCTCCAATTGAAATAAAATCCGGACCTGCTTTGGCCATATCCCGAACATTGCTCAAGGTCATGCCTCCTGATACCTCGACCAAGGCCTGTCCTTGAATGAGGCCTATGGCGTGTCGGACCTGAGCTGCGGACATATTGTCCAATAAGAGGATATCTGCTTTTCCCGTTAAGGCTTGTTGAACCTGGGTGACCGTTTCCACTTCCACGCAAATTCGAAGTCCATGGGGGGCTTGTTGTCTGGCGCGGAGACAGGCCTGCGTAAGATCCATCTTCTGATCTGCCAATATGCTCAGGTGATTATCTTTAATAAGAATGCCATCGTGGAGGGAGAAGCGGTGATTACGTCCTCCACCAAGGCGGACTGCCCATTTTTCTAATGCCCGCAGTCCTGGGGTGGTTTTCCGGGTGTCCACTATAGCTACGGGAAAATCGCGAACCGCCTCACAAAATTTATGAGTGAGGGTGCTGATCCCTGAGAGCCGTTGCAAAAAATTCAGGGCTACACGTTCCGCTTGAAGGAGCGATTGTGCTTTCCCTTTTATTGTGAGGATAGTAGTTGAGGGGTGAACCATCGTTCCGTCACCGGTATGAGTGGTGAGTTCAATGGAAGGGTCGACTGTATGAAAAACATGCTTGGCAATGGCTACCCCTGCCACCATCATATGCTCTTTGGCGATAATTTTTGCGTGAGCTGATGCAGTTGGTGAAATAAGGAGGGTAGAGGTGAGATCTCCATAGGCAAGGTCTTCTTCCAGGGCAGCGGTGATCATGCGCCGTATAGAGGAAAGAGGTGGTGGTGGGGCGAAAAAAGTGAGACCCATTAGGCCGTCATGGAAGCAAGTTGTTGTTCGGTAATATTCAGAATATCCAGTTCATCCATGATTTTGGCGCGACGGTCTTCTGATTCCTGGATAACGGAAGCTTCCGCTTTCTCTCTGAAATCAGGTGATGATAGCCGACTCTCGAGGCGTTGGACTTCCTTCTCTTTTTCTCCAATTTGTTTTTGGACTTTTTTGACGACTTGTTGGAGGTCAATCTCAGTCGGTATTGGAATACCAATGGTACTGAAATGACCGGAAGGTAATTGTAGGCTGCGTGGGGGGGGAATTAGATTTCCCGTTTCCATCGAGGATCGGAGGAGGGCCTCGATATAGGGCTTAAGGGCTGTAAGGATCGCGAGATCTTGATCATGGGCGCTTTTTCCATATACGAAAGGTGTTTGAGATGGTGAAATATTCAGGAGCGCTCGAGCCGTTCTGACTGTGTTGATAAATGATTGAAGAAGCGAAAAGGCCTGTTCAGCTTCAGCATTGGCCCATTCCCGTTTTTCAGTGGGAAAGGGTTGAGTCATAATTGACTGCCCTTCGTGGGGGAAGGATTGCCATATCTCTTCTGTGATAAATGGCATCACCGGATGTAAAAGCCGTTGGATGACTTCGAATGATTCCAGCAGTGTGTGACGGGTGGCAGGGGCATCGGGATGGTTTTCTTGTTGGAGACAGGATTTTGCGAGCTCTATGTACCAATCACAATATTCGTGCCAAATAAATTGATAAAGATAAGAGGCCGCTTGGTCAAAGCGGTAGTCTTCAAACGCTTTTGTCACTTCACGGATGGTGTGGTTGAGCCGGCTGAGTATCCAGCGATCCGGAAATGGCCGCGATGTCGGCGCCACTGATATTTGTGGCCCATGTGCATAGAGTTGAATGAATCGTGCCGCATTCCAGATTTTTGTGGCAAAGTTACGATACCCTTCAATGCGTTCCTCGGCTAGTTTGATGTCTCGTCCTGGTGAGGCCATAGA
>JAOUGQ010000022.1 GCA_029865515.1 Nitrospirota bacterium | reverse complement strand
TGTTCAAGGTTTCGGCCTACTGCAACGCGATGTTTTTTTTGGGAATTATGAAGATCTGGGAGCTCGTTATGAAAAACGTCCCAGCGCTTGGGTGGAACCGCAGGGTGACTGGGGGAAGGGCAAGGTCGTACTCGTCCAACTGCCGACTCCGCTCGAAACCAATGACAACATCGTCGCATTTTGGACGCCGAAAGCGCCTGTGACTCCCGAGACACCCTTGAATCTTGCCTATGATGTCAGTTTTGGTAAGGACGACATTCCGGGAAATTTAATGGGCACCGTGGTTCAAACATTTATCGGTGATGGAAATCGTATTGGAGGAGGAAAGGTTCCGGACTCGTACCGCATCATCGTTGATTTTAACGGGGGGCCATTGAGCAAACTGGCTTCCGACGCCCGCATCAGCAGTCAGGTGACCGCCTTAGATGATGGTGAAATTCTTGAGCATTTTGTGGAATACTATGAACAGATTAAAGGGTGGCGATTGTCCATTCTCGCAAAACCTGCCGAAAAAAAGCCGCTTCATTTGCGAGCATTTCTCAATACCGACACAACCACATTGACCGAAACCTGGACATACCGCCTACCGGTCAATAACAACATTTTGGAAAAAGAACAAAAATAAAAATAATGGACCGATCTCTTGCCGAACAAGCACTCACGCGGGTGTGCGACTATTTATCAGCCATGGGTGTTGAATTAACCCGGGAGGTGTCCCTCCACGCTCTCAAATTGATTGAGGCAGGGTTGGCATCCGAGCCAGAAGATCCGCTTCATTTTATCATGACGCGCCTGGATGAATGCTTTCCTCTTCAGAATCCTGACCTCCCATCCGCCTATCCACAGATCATACGGGGCAGCATGGGATATGATGCCCATGATTAGTGATACCGAATGCCCTAAGGTCAAACAACCAATTTCCGCAAAGACCCAGGTACCCTGGAGGAGGGCGGCATGGATCCGGCGCGCCTTGCTGACTACACTCGTTCTCAACCAAACGCTGATCGCCACTTCCTACATGACTGCCGTCCTTCCGTATCACGGAGGCAATTTAGTTGAGTTGGGCATTATTGCCTTATTTTTTGTGTTGTTTGCCTGGATTTCGTTTGGATTTTGGATCGGCGTCTTCGGGTTTGTCATCCGTTGTCTCGGTGGCGATCGCTTTTCGCTCCTGGGCCGTCAGACCGCTGCCAAGTTGAATGCACAACCCCTATCACGGACGGCCGTGGTCATGCCGATTTACCACGAACCCATTCATCGGACATTCGGCGGCATTGGAGCCGTGTATCGCTCACTGGTGCAGACCGGTCAGATTGAGCATTTTGATTTCTATATTCTTTCAGACAGCCGCCATCCGGATGTGTGGTTGGCTGAACAGGCCGCTTGGTACCGGCTCTGTCAGGACCTGGGAGCGGGGGGGCGTCTGTTCTACCGGCGCCGGACCCTCAACCAGCATTACAAAAGCGGGAATATCAGCGACTTTCTTCGCCGCTGGGGCCGCAGTTATGACTACATGATCGTCCTTGATGCCGACAGTCTCATGGATGGCTCTACCCTGGTGAAGATGGTGCAGCTCATGCAAGCCAATCCTCAAACAGGCATTCTTCAAACCAGTCCCACACTCATCAATGCCCATTCGATGTTTGCACGGGTCCAACAGTTTGCCAACCAGATTTACGGCCCATTGTTCACAGCGGGCCTGGCGTCTCTTCAATTGGGGGAGGGGGTCTACTGGGGCCACAATGCGATTATCCGCACCCGGGCCTTTATGCAGCACTGCGGACTGAAGGGGCTTGGAGGGCGCGGGCTGTTTCAAGGCCCCATTCTCAGTCACGATTTTGTAGAGGCGTCCTTTATGGGTCGGGGCGGATATGAAGTCTGGTTAGAACCGGATCTGCCTCACAGCTATGAAGAATCACCTCCCACCCTGGTTGATGATTTGCAACGAGATAAACGCTGGGCGAAGGGCAATTTGCAGCATCTTTGGGTCATGCTCTTTGAACCTCGATTGCGCCCGGCTCATCGAATGGCCTTTTTGAACGGGATTATGTCATACCTGGCCTCACCATTATGGTTGATCTTTTTGATATTGACCACCATCGAAGCCGCACGTCTTGTGCTGTTTCCCATCAATTATTTTCCGGAGCCCCACAGCCTTTTTCCGCTTTGGCCGGAATGGAATCCGGAGTGGGCGATCGGTCTGGCCAGCAGCACGCTTTTTCTGCTTTTCCTTCCAAAATTTCTGGCCATCATCGATGTGATGCGAAGCCATCGGGTCAAACATCACGGAGGCTTCATTCGTCTGCTATTCAGTGTCATTTTAGAAATTATCGTTTCAACCTTATTGGCGCCCATTCGAATGCTGGCCCATAGCCGGTATGTGTTGGAATCCCTGCTCAACGTGACCTTGCGTTGGGCCGGGCAGAATCGTACGGATGAAACCCGCTGGTCAGATGCCATACTCAACCAGGCACCGGGAACCCTTCTTGGGGCAGGCTGGGGCGCGTTTGCATTTTGGCTCGATCCCATGTTTTTTTATTGGTCACTTCCGGTCGCAGGATCATTGGTGTTTGCAGCACCAACCTCGGTATTTCTCAGCCGGGTAGGCCCGGGAAAACGTCTGAGGCGATGGGGTGTCTTTCAGGTTCCGGAAGAGCGGTTCGGCTCTCCCTTGTTGGATGATCTACAGGCAGGCTCAATTCCCTTGCTGGATGTCCCCGGTAGAAAATTCTCTCCCACTGTGCAGGCAATTTTGGATCCCGTTCTGAACCGGGTCCATCAAGTCATGGCGCATGCCCATAGGGGGGGAAAGAAACAGGAAATGATTCTGGCGCTACGCGAACGATGTTTTCACCATGGACCGGAAACTCTCACACAAAAAGAACTGTCCTATTTAGTACGCGACCGTGCCAGCCTTCAGTGGCTTCATGCGCAAGCTTGGCGCTCTTCAACAAAATCATATTGGGGCAGAGCGCTTCAACAACGTTTTCAGCACAGACATGATTTAACCGCATCATAATACCTTTCCCATTCCTGAAATTTTTTCGACAAATTTCAACGACAACAGAAAAATTCCTCGCTCAACCGGCTAGCTAAAAAATCATACACTTTCGGCCTTTTTCTGAAACTATTCACGGCACAGACTTTCTATGAAAATAGAAATATCCTTAGGACAATAGCAGGGATAACAGTCTCTGGGACCTTTACCAAGAAAGACTCCTGTGCGATTCCAAGGGGACAGTCTTTCATCACACTAGTCAACACGCATTGCACTAAGTCCAGGAGTCTGGGACGGTCGAACACAACAAGAACGAACATTACAAAAACACAGGGCATGATTAACAAGCGATTCCCAAAGTTGAAATCTGGCTTCCCGATAAGATCCCTCTTTCATGGATTGAGAAGGTTCTCTTGGCAAACTTTGGCGAACCGGCGACGGCTCATAAAATCCGAAATTCCCGAGTTCACCAGAATTTATGGTTCTAAATCCAAATCGAGTCTAGCCATGTGATCTCTCAAATTCCCTCTTCAAGCCATTACCTCCATCTCACTCCATTACTTTTGATCAGGACCAAAATTTTGCCATTTTCTTGTAGATCCTGTCGGATGGTTCAAGACATCATAAATTTTTCACATATTTCCTCCAGTTGAGGATTTTCACGTTCCTCTCCTGAAAAACACCATAAATCTTTTCGCGCTTCGACCGATCTTGGTACAAGCAATTAAGTCTGGTAAGCCGGTTTTTCGTATGCACAACTTCACTTTCAAGCATGGTAATGGCCACACAACGATAAGCACCGGTCCTTCGGCGCTGACCCGGTAGGGAGGCCCTGGAATCATTCAAGGCTCCAGGGCCACTCTCACCGCATAATCTCCCTGAATTTTTCTCCATACAATTTCAATCTTCCCACTCTTCCACTCTATTCTTGACAAGGCCCTGCCTAGAATTCCCAATTCCCGGTCGAATCTGACTGGATTACCCTACTCTTATTCAGTAAGATGCCCCATTCCCTAACAACCGGGCACACGTCATGGTCATTTTGATGAATTTTCATCAGAGATGAACCATTTCATTTTTTGATTCGACGAACAGGAAACACCACATCATTGCTTACTTATGAAATGAAAGGTGCCGTTATGCAATTCTCCGCAATTCAACCATCTCAAGTCCTGATGACATGCCTCACGGCTGCTCTGGTGCTCTGGAGCACCGGCGCACAGGCTAGTAAACCTCTCAATAACCGGACTATCCAATTGGAAAAGCCCGCGTACTTTGCCACTTTGAGTGGAGACCAGGTACAGATCCAACCAGGAAGCTATGAGATAGCTCCCTTACCTGACGGTCTGAAAGTCATACCCACCGGTGGACAACCACCTGTTCAGTTGGCCATCACCTTGGATACGCATGAGCAGGACTTGACTGAACCCGTGGCCGTTTCAGTGCCAGGGATACCGGAGGGAGAATTTTCAGACCGCCATGTGTTGGCACTGTTTCTACCTGGTGGTCTTGTCTTTGAAGCCGAAGGCACCTATAGCGGCATCCGCTCCCGTGCCGTTGATCCTCAATCCCTGATCACTGATCCGATGAACATCTACTTGGAGAAACCGGTGCATTTTCTGAATCCGGACGGGAGCGATCTTCTCACTCAACCCGGCACCTATACCGTAGAGGCCGCCGAGCCGTGGATTCGCCTCATCCCGGGTGAACGACGGGATGCCATTCTACTAGAAGCCCGGCAAGGCAAGCATGAAGGGGACTTGGACATTCCAATCGCCCTCTCACTCCCCGGCAACGCCGAGGAAGAAGCAGACCTGCATTACGTCGTTCTGCTCCTTTCGAACGGACAAAGTCTGCAAGCGACCGGAACCTATAGCGGCATTCATCAACGGGGACTCTTTGGCAATATTGCCAAGGGTGCCAGGAGTACGGTGAACCGCGCCAAAAGCACCGTGAATCGTGTGGGACAGGGCGCGAGACGCACGGCCCAACAGGTCGGACAAGGCGTTCAAAAGACCGGACAGGCTGCGGGCCAACTGGCGCAAAAAGCTGCCCTGGAAGCCAAGAAAAAAGCAGAATGGGTGGCTCGGCAAGCGGCGCAAGGTGCTCTGCTTGCGGCCAAAGCCGCCTGTAAAGCCGGACTCACGGCTACCCGCATTGCGGCTGAGGTCCAAGCCAGAATCTTGGGGCCGATCATGGCCGTCCTCGAAAAAGCGCTCCAACTTGATAAAGCACAGAACGCTCTCAGACAGGCCATCAACACCATCAAACAACAACAGGGACCAGCCATCCAACAAGCGATTAACGCCGGTTTGACCCTTGCCGACCCACAAAATGCCAGAGCCGTCAACCAACTCATGGATCCAAACCTTATGTGCGAAAACCCCGGGAGCACGGTTCAAAACACCTTTCAAAAAATGGTGGGGGCTCCGTTACGGGCAGCCTTGAACGAATCACAAAGCGCGAGTAGTTCCGGAATTCGTTCCCGAGGTTCCGTCGCTTCGGCCAATATCGGCATCGGCGGCAATGTGGCCAAAGTTGGAGGTGGCGAATTGGGCGCGAGCTATGCATTTGATTTTATAAACACACCCCATTGGTATTTAGACCTAGCCGCTATGGTGAAAACCAACGTGGGTGGCGGCGGTGGCGTTTCCATTGGTATTTTCCCACGAGTCAATCCTGTTGACGTCGGCGGCTGGTTCCTGGGAGTCGGAGTCGGCTTTCCCTTCCCTCATCCTAAGCTGGCTAAAGTCATGGATGCCGGGCTGGATGTGTTCTTCGATTTTCCACTTCGATTCGAAGCCCCCTTCAAACCCAAATGGGATTTGACCTCCGCCAAATTCTTTTTGGATCATTTTCAGGGATTTGCGGTTAGCGTCGGAGCGGGAAAAAGCGCTTCCCCCGTTGATATTGCCCTGAAAGCCGGAGTGGGCATTCGACTGACGAAGCCTTAAATCACTCTTCCCGGCCAAACCAAGAGGCCACGATCCCCAAAAACATGTCCACCAAACCCGTGGGAGCCGAATACCTCCCCACGGGTTTTTTGTCTTACTGATTGAACCGCCGAATGAGGGGAGCCATTGCGGAAAGTTTTGATTCGGAGTACCGTCCTTCATCAACCAGCCATGAGGGGATCACCGCTCACAAGGGAGCTTCCACATGCAAGCAGAGTTCTTCGGACTCTTTCTCGGTCCCATCGGACGGTACCGCCACGGATGCGATCCTCCTGGCCGTTTGACTCCATTTTCTTCCCTCCCCTCGGCATTAGATAGCGATCATACTTCCCCGTTGAGCCTTTCGGACTTCCTGGCCGTTTTCTGTATTTCACATATTTCGCAACAGATTCTGGGCGTTGAACCTTTGGTACCGCTCTTCCGACAAACCACAAAACAATCAAGATCTCTTGAGCCTTCAAGGTCGAGGATCGGGAAAGAGAGGAAACGATGAAGAACCAATCTTGTTTTTCATTTCGGCCGCCAAATACGGGAAATCCGAATCTTGCCACCCCCTGTGATCAGTATCGCCACGGGTGCGATCCCCCGGATGGCCAGGGACAATCGAGAGCGAGTGGTCCAAACGGGAACTCAGGCCAGGATTCTTGTCGAGTTGTTCACCTACTCCACTTTTCGTTCCTTCTCTCATCAACTGCTCTCTCGTTCAGAACATTCCCCGGATTCATAAACCGCAACCGTCCTTCCATTTTCGAGAAGTTCTTTCCTATTGCAGACCCATCCCCACATGCTCTCATTGCCATGCACAACCGGGTCGCCAACGGTCAAGATTATTCCACCCAGATGCACATTTCACCAACCGGAAACACATAACCCGCCTAGGAGAAGACAATGATTCATCAACCCGCCAAATCTAAACGGGTACAAACAATGGCCCTCGCGCTGGCCTTGTGGCTCTTCAGTGCCGTTGTCGCCCCACCGGTTTGGGCGTGCTGTGACAATGTCTTCAGCTGCGCTGCCGCCGTGGTCACCGCGGGCGCCACCTGTTTGATCGATGAGGCGGCAAACGCGCTGCGTGGATTGATTCAGCAGGTGGAAAACGTGCGCGAGATCAAACGCAGGGGATTTACCGCTGAATTGGAAAAATCTCTGGCCGAGGCAGAATCAGAATCTGAAAAATACAGACGAATAGCCCAAGAGGCGGAATTAGCAATTAAGGGCTATTTGGAAGAGGCGAACCGAATCACAGGCGATGACACGCTTTGGATCACCAACTCTCTCAAATACGCTGCAGTGCAACCGCTACCGAACCCAATCGGCGGCCTCCCGGCAGCGGTTCCAAAAAACAACGTTAGCGCATTCAAGCAGCTACCGGCTCCTGGGACTGCCTTAGACCCCAAACCAAGCATAGGCATAGGCACACTCACGCAGCGCCCTTCCCCAGGATCGACTATCGGAACTGACGCCGTGACGGTCGACAAAGCGCCTGCCTTGAATAAAATAGCGCTCCAGCAATTGCTTGCTGATCCGTCCTTGGAAACATTAAAACGCCAGATAGAAGTGGAGCGGCAACGACTCCAGGCAGCCCGCAAGCGCCTCATAGAGGCAAAGACCAGGGCAGCAGAGGCAATGGCAAACTCGACACAAGCCGCGTCCACCGTATTTCACAACTCATTTTTAGGCCGGGTCGATCAGCTCCTTGCGGCGTTACAAGCCGTGCTGCGTAATCCGCTCAATGCCGGCCAACTCATTACCGGTGCCCTGGGTATCCTTGATGGCGCAATCTCCGCATTCGATCGGGATGTCGTTCCGGCGGTTGAGCGGGATGCACAGGTAAAACAGACTGAAGTCGCCAACGTCAAGCGCGAAGCCGACCAGGCGCAGCGCCATGCTGAAACGGCGAAACGCATCCTGGTGAAAATGCGGGAAGGGGTACAGCTCAAGACTGTGGTGGAGCGACGCGCTCTGGTCAGCGCGGCGAGGGCGGCCGCTCCCGTGAGTGCGGCCAAGATCAGCGCCAACGTCTCCCTGAAATCGTCCAATCGATTGCTCGCCATGTCTAAAACTCTGCGCACGGACATGGTGACCGTTCGTCCCGAGTTGCAGCGCCTCGCTTCGCACATGCAGCGCCCTGACCTCGCACCAATCCAAACGCGGCTGACAACGAGCTTCGATCAGTACTTCAAAGGCAAGTCGCCCGCCGAAGTGGAAACAACCCGTCATCAACTAATCCTCGAAGCGCGCCAACGCTATAGCGCCGACCGGAATCTACTGACCTCAATTGAACAGTTGATCAACGATGAAGCCCGGACACGGAGCATACGTGTCGGCACAGGCATCGACAACAGTCAATGCCATGCCGGGTTCGTCGAGCGTTTGGCAAATGCGTCCGATCGCGTCTGCGTCACACCTGAATCGCACAAGCGTGCCCTCCAGGAAAACGCGACCGCCGCGTCCCGGCGCAACCCGAATGGCGGCCCGTACGGTCCGAACACCTGCCTCACTGGCTTTGTCTGGCGCGAAGCTTTTGCAGGCGATGCCGTCTGCGTCACGCCAGAGGTCCGCCAGCTCGTGCGGCAGGAAAATGCGCTCAGTGTCACCCGGTCCCTGGAAACACCCGGCCCCACCCTCATCCGGCCCCGTGGGATCGAAGAGAAAACGCCTGATGAAGAAAAGAAGCCGTGACAATTGAAGACAGACCACGCGCACAGGACGACAAACCAAAGAAAAGAAAGGAAGACACAATGTCATACAGGCCTGGGTTGATTGCTGTTCTTCTCGGGATCACTCTTGGATGGAGTCCGCTACCGACCCAAGCCGAAACCACGATCTCCTCGGTCACCCTCGACCGCGCCATTCACTTCACCGCGCCGGATGGAAACGACGTCGTGGCGGAAGCCGGGACCTACACAGTTCAGGCAGCGGGCGACTCCCACCTGCGCTTGCTTCCTCAAACAGACCAACCGGCCATTGAGATCCAAGCCCAAACCACGACACATGCAGAAACTCTTTCCGCTCTCACCGCCCTGCTGATCGCTGAGGAAGGGCAGGAGGACGACATACATCTGGTTCTGATTTTGCCGGTTGGCCAAGCTTTCGATGCGACCGGCACATTCAGCGGAACACGGTCACGCGCCGCAGGTTTCCGCCAACTGTCTCGCACCCAGGTGCAGAGCGCGATAACGCAGCGACAGCCCTTCACCCAGGCCGCCGCCCCGCCGCCGATCCTGAAGGTACCACCGGCTTCGGCCCCCGTCACGGCGCCACCCTCGCCCAAAATGCCAACACCCCCGATTGTTGGCGGATCAAAGCCAATTCCTCATGTCACGCTCATTCAGGGAATAAGCAAGCCGGAAGGACCTCTGACATGGTCTTATCTCCGGATGCATGAACCTGACACGATATTGGCGATGATCAAGGCCGTTCAAGCGGGAATACGACATCCTAAGACACTGACCGGCCTGGCGAGCCTCAGAAACTTGGATACACTTTTGAAGACCAAGTATCCTGATGGCTTCACCGCCAAGAACCTTCCGAAAGTTTCCGCACCCATCGAAGGCCAGGTCTCGACCAGAGGTGTCGTTCCGTCCATCCGCGATCATGTGCAAACGCAGGTCCAGTCATCTGCGATACCCCCAATCTCCTCTTCAACCCCTGGTGCAGGCCTCACATTACCCAAGAAACAAGGCAATGGATGGAATGAGTTGTTCACAATGGGCGGCGGCGGTGTCCTGGACGCACCCAAGGCCACCCAACCAAAACCCCAAGAGGCTAGCCTGCTCGATTCACGTCGCGCGGCACGCATTTTCCGGCGCGTCGATTACACACCCGAGCAGTTGAATCTCGGAAGTCTGTACAAGGACCAGACCACTCGGGCCATTCTGCACGTCACGGCACCGGTAGACGGCAAAGTCACGGCTTCCATTCCCACCCCGTCAACGCCATTTAAAATTGTCAAAGTCCGTGCCCTTTCCGGCTGGCTGATCTATCAGCCCGTTACCATTCTCAATAAACTGACACAGGTGGCCCGGGAGCAGGAGACCGCCCAAGCCACAGCCGCTCCATTTAGTGTGCCCGCCACGTCCGGCCAGACGGTGGAAATTACCGTGGAGTTTGCTCCGCGATTCGAGCTTTTCGGGAACCGGGGGACCTTCGTGGGAAATCACGCCGCAACGCTCGTGGTCGACAGCGACTTGTGGAGCGCCGAGGTCCCTATTGCGGGACGGTTCCTGGGCGTGAATATCGGTGTCTTGGCGATTCCCGACACGACAGACGTCGTCGCGTATTGTCCGAATGCATTTCCGGCTGGTTTGACCTTTTTGAATGCGACCGGTCGTCCACAACAAGTGACCTTGACGTCATTTTCCACCCCAAATGACGTGTACCTGAACGCTGTGTGCACAGGCGGTTCTTTCGAGTGCTATAAGTGGGAGGATAGGCCCTTCACCTTCACTTTGGGGCCGGGTGAACGCAAGCATATGGATATCCCACTGAGATGCGGGTATTCTTATGAAGAAGGTCCCGTTACAGTTACCTATTCGTACGAAGGGACCAAGCGACAATCGACATTCGAACTGAGGCCCTATCCCAGCATGATGAAATGGACGGGTTCGCATGCCGTTTCCTTCCCTGATCCAGATTCTTACCCTTGGGATTCCTGTCATTTCAATTGGTCAGTCTTCATGACCCCTGATGGAGCCTTTGCGACCACTGTAGATTTTGGACGGTTCCAAAAAGAATATATAAAAGAGCAAAGGAACGCAGACCTGGATCACTGGGCCGGGATTCAGGTGAAGTTCCGTGACTTGAATCTAGGTCAGATCTGGTCCAGCTACAGAGGGTTCGCGAATATCGATACTACGGAATCCCGTTACACGACGGGGGGCAAGGAGATCCCCTATGTGACCTTCAAACCAAATTATGGATACCCGAACTGGCAAGGGGTGCTTCCACAGATTCAAGCCTTCTACACCGATCTAACCCGCCAAGGGCCTAGTGTTAAATTGGCCTGCGGCGAGTCCGGCATTGACGGCAACCCGGACAATCCCTTTTGAAAAATATGAAGAGAACACGATAGGCCATTTTCCGTTAACAGGCAGAGAGGAGAGCTGAAGTAAAACAAATTTTTCTTTGGAAGAGTAAAGGGATATTGCGGTTTCTTTTGATTCGGAGTACCGTTCTTCAGCCATCATCCATGGAGGGATTACCATTCAAAGGGGATTTTCCGTATGCCAGCCGTGTTCTCGACCCTCTTTGTTCGCCCCTTCTCCTCCTTTGGCGGGTACCGCCACGGAGGTGATCCTCCTGAACTGTTAACCCGATTCTCTTTCCTCCCCCGGAAACTCGATAGCAGGAATTTTTCTTTTTCTTTCCCTCCAAATTTCTTACCCTTTTCCCCTACTTCACAACGACTTCGCAGCCTTGAACCTTTTACACATCCATTTCGACTCACAATTGTAAAGCTCATATCTCCTGAACCTGCAAACAAGAGAGTCTGGAAAGAGAGGGAAAGATGAAGTGCCAATCCTATCGTTCCTGTCGGCTACCCCAGACGGGAAACTCGAAGCCGAGCACTCCCCGGGGCCGATACCGTCACGGGTGCGATCCCCCGGATGGCAATCGACAATGGAACGCTAGTGGTCATTCTTTCGCCTACACCCCAGAATCTCGGCGATCTCATTACCGAAGCCTCTATTGGTTTTCTCTCTCATATCTCTCCTGCTCAGAACATTTGTTAGATTTTTATAGATCACCAATAATTTCTAGGGACGGGATTTTGTCCCATCGATCCCAAGGGTGTGCTGACCCCATGAAGGCGGGAACAAGATCAACACCCCATCGATTAAACCGTCAGCTTGCACCTGGAGGAAAATGATGAAAATCTCAACAATTCTGAGTTTCGTATACCATATGACTCCCATGCCATTACAGAGCGGATGGACTTCCATGCGGAAACGACCGGGTTTCCGTTTTCCGGTCACCGCGTTGCTCGGCGTCATCTTCTTCGCCGCTCCCACAGCCATTGGCTGGTCGGAACAGTATGGATTTTCCGCAGAATATGCCGAGTGTAAGATTCTGGCAATTTCGGGAACCTTCCTTCCGGCGGAAGCCCGCTACAAAACCACTGGAACCTGTACAGTTTTTGTTGAGGAGGGCCCAGGACATGGGTCGAGCTCAAGCACCTTTGATGCAGTGAGGCCGCTGTTCAGCGTCGAGTTGACGGGTGAGGGCGGATATACCTATTCCACGAAAGCCACCTGGGAAAAAATCCATGTAAAACCGCCGAACACCGAAGGCCCTATCCTCGGCAATGGCTTTGTCCTCGGCAGAGAATCAACCATGGTCTGCGATCAGGATCCATGGCGGAAGCCATCCGGGCATCGGTGCCAATCGGTCGGCCATAAATGGGGACCAGGTCTGCCACCATTGACGATGACTGGTCCCCGGGAAGGCATGAAGACCATCACGTACTTTCTTCTAAAATACCGACCAAACATTCCCGCGACCTCGGCTCTCAGCACCTCAGACCTCCGCATACCTCTGAACAGGGAATACCAAGCTGTGCGCGCCTCCCGTACACCGAGCGAACCAGAGTTCCCGCGCTTAAAGAAGGAGGATGCGATGACTGGTCCGAAGATGGGCAATATCTTGCGGCAGCCTACAGTGGTAGCTCCAGGAGCCGGTAGCCGGGTTATCCAAGGACAATTTGCCATCCAGGCCAAGCGGCCAAAAGTGGATGACGGGGTCTCCGCTGAAGTGGAATTCGTCTGGCTGGATACACCTGCGACCAACAAACCCAACCCCTATGTCAATCGTTACCCGGTCGGGATGGATCAACTGGTGAAGGGGCTGGCCGTCCCTGAAGGTGTCACACGAGGACAAACCGGACGATGGCAAGTACGCGTGCGTGTTGCTCAACTAACCCAGGGACCATGGAGCGATCCCGTGGCGTTCCAACTGGCGCTGACAGCTCCGCCAAAAATCCAGCAACAACCTGGCGCATTCCAACAACCATCGCAATCGCCCCCTTCACAGAAACCAACGGCAGGTGCACTCGGAGGATCAGGAGGATTCCGGCGATAGTCAAGAGGTCGCTGAAGTGGCATAAATAGCGTTTTCCCCAGGTTTAAAAATGGACATAGGAGGATTGGGGATGTTGATGAATCGTGTAGTCAGAGGATGGATGTTCATGCAGACGCTCTGGTTCGTGTTCTGTTTCCCACAAACCGTATTGGCGGCAGAGAACCCTAAGCGCCAGGCTACGGTCTACTGTATGGTGTCCGAGGAGAAAGCCTATCCGTTTTCCGCTGGCAAGGACCGCTGCTTCAAGGAGATCAACGGCCAAAAATCGGCTTACAAGAGTGCGACGGTTTGCGCGATGGACACGACGGACGGCCCGCGATTGCGCTTCATGTATTCGGTCGCCGACAAAGCAACATGCATCGAAGGCAGTCCTGTCACGAAAGCGGATGACTATAGCTGGGGCCTCGAAATGCTGGGGAAGGAAGAAAAGGAATTTTTCTTAAAGCATATCGACACGAAATAGCCCGGACCGACAGGGGAGCCTGCTCCAGTTTCTGCTTCCAAGGCCCTCGCCTCCTCCCAGACATTCTCAGAGCAAGGAGATTCACGTGGCCGCAGTGAAATTATCGTGTGCATAGTTGACAACAAGAACGGCCCAATAGGTTCTAAGCACGTTCAGTTGGAAATAGTGAGGATACCATAAAGAAAAGGAGTGACATGATGGCAACGTCTCAACTCGTAGTTCGTAGCCTTGGAATCGCGATATTGCTTTTGCCTGCAGTCCCGCAGATTGCCCTGAGTGGTGAATTTGGCCCCGAACCAACTCAATGCTACAGCTATTCAAATGATCCCATTAACGGTACGTTCACGAATACCACGGCCAAGTATTCTAGGCGTGGATATTGCCTGAGCCAGGACACCAAAGATACGGTAATCCAATATCCAACAACCACCCAAGGATCATTCTCCAATGGGTCTGCCAAGGAAGTCTTTGAGATTCCACAGGGTGCGTTTAATCAGCCATCGCATTTCTACGGAAAGTGGGTGACCACATTTTCTTGCCCAAGCGATCCGTGGCTCACAGGAGTCACGTGCACGGTCACGAATGTGAATGACTCCTTTTCAGAACACGATCCCGGATACATCCTTAAGAATATTGATCGCGGGAGGCGAAGAGGGTTGCCTTTGTCGGTGCCTGTAATACCGGCAGAGCGCAACGCTCTCATCGCCCAGAGAAACTTACAGTTGGCTGAGCAGGACAATGCGGAGAAAAAATCGAATCGTCGAGCGGCGCAACGCCTCCAAGGGGCGACTCAACCGCCGACGCCGCACCGTACGGTTCTGTCGCCGATTATCCACGCACCAACTGCCGGGCAACGGTTTCTCAACCAGACCACCGTGCCGATCAGGCTCGGACCGCCCCCGCAATGGGCCGATACCAATATCGGTATCGATGGGGGTCCTATCAAGACAGCAGAAAGTGTGACCGGCTACATGGTGCGGATTGAACGAAAGGACCCCATGGGAAACTGGGTGGCGCAGACCACCCTCCCCGTTGGAGCCATTCAAGCAGAGTCAGCAGCAGGCTACACAGGGTTCGGGGCCGGAGCGCCTCCCGGAGGCATCACCACACCGGGGGCCTGGCGAATGAGTGCCCAAGTCTCAAGTCCAAGACCATCCGGGTGGAGCGAGTGGGTCGAGTTTGTGGTCATGCCGCCGGCAACGAACAAAGCACTTCAACCACCGAAGCGATCGTTTGGCAAGTGATGACAGAAAAGAGACAGGCGTGAAGTGGAAGAGAACGAATGCTGATTTCCAAATGCTTGGAGAGCATGCAACGCTGAGCGCTGGGCTGACTAAGTGAGGTGTTTATCGGCGCCTCTTCCGTATTGGCCGCCTCCGCGCAACAACGAGGGGGACGCTATTAAGGTCAAGCAGGCCTGCGAGTTTGCGCTGATGGCCGACCAGTACCACTTCCGCCCGTGTGACATCAAGCATCAGGGTTGGTCAAAAGACTAAAATATGTACCAATGCCCAGGAAGGAAGTCACGATAGGGAGCGAACACCACAGGGAACAGAGGACGGACGACTCATCCCTGGCCATGGCAGAAACGCCCCTGGGTATTCATTCGGCTTCGGAGCGAAGCATTTACAAACAAGACTCTGTAAAGCAGGACACACACAAAGGAGAAAACCATGATTCGAAAGATTGGAGTACTGTTGCTTTTCTTGTTGTCCCTCACAGGGGTCTCCATCACGCCGGAATCACTGTCGGCCTCACAGGAATACGGCGGAACGGCGACGGCCATTCACTTAGAAAAAGCGGTCCACTTCACGTCCGCAGATGAGACCGATGTGGTGGTTCCGGCTGGCCGCTATCAGATCGAGCCGACGGTGGAGGGGCGGCTAAGCCTAATGCCTGAGGGCGGGGAGACTCCCCTGGTACTAGACGCTAAGGCAACCGACTCCGGGCTCGACCTGTCGGCGCCCATCGCGCTATCGGTGCCCTCTGGAGAGAATGTGCATCACCTCATGCTGCTACTTCCCGACGGCACGACGTTGGATACCGCCGGCTCCTACAGCGGAACGCGCACCCGAGGGCCTTCAGCCTTCTTGTCATCGGCGTCCCTGAGAACTGCGCTCGATGCCAGGCTGCTCAAACCGGTGTCGCCGGTTGTCAGGTACAAATTAAAGGAATCTGTCTCAGTCGAACTCCTAAAAGCGGTCGCGCTGACCGTGCAACCAGGCCAGTCTTCCTCCGGATTCCAGGATTGCGCGATCATCACAAGCTCCGGCTACGTCAGCTCGGTGATTGCCCAACAGACCATTCACGACCCTCCGGGGGTCGGCCGCATCGGACCCGTCACCACCAACCCACGGACTCCTTACTTACGCACATTGCCAGCGGCGAAGAATCCATACCGATGCGCGATCGGGAGTGCGACGGTGACATCGGTGGGTAGCCCGGGGCGTGCCATTCGAGCAGGCGATGTGGTTCAGCTTCGAGTCACGAGTTTTGTGAGCACGGGGGGCTATCCCTATCTGAGCGGGTACTGGGTGGAGGATCTGTTCCAACTTCAGGCCTCAAGCTCATCCATGACCTTTCCTCAGGTCGTGGTGGGAGCCGCATTTGTCAACACCAACCCCAGCAATCAGCAGTCGAACATGCAGAGTGCAGTGCAACGCATGCCGAACGGCGCCTCTCTAGGATTCGAGGCATTCCTCGGAGGGACTTCCGGGGGACGGATCGGCTGCCTCTACAAGCCGGCATCTGGTGGCTATGGAGGCGGCAACGTCACCTGTCCACCAGGTCGTCATTGGCCGATAAAACCCTAAATTAGGCTGAGTGCGGCGATGGTGAGGGCTAATCGCCTGGAGGGAAAATTTCAAGGAACCATGTTTTTTGTCCCTAAAACTAGAGATTGGTAGTGCTGGGTCTCGCCATGCTATGGAAGAAAGACAAGGCGTTCTTCTTAGAACACGTCGACGTAGAATAACCGACGCCGATTCGCCACACGTCGAAGTGCGAAGAAGATTCTGGCGAGAAGCCCATCGAAGAACGACCAGCGAAGAGGGCACAATCGGGAACACCCGTTTCAATTGCAGACCAAAAGGATAGGTCTTGTGATTGGATCAAGCTCCTATTGCAGAATATTGTGATTCGAGGTACCGTTCTCCAGCCATTATTGATGAAGGGATTATCCTGACAACGGGGCGTACCAAATGCCAGCCGAGTCCCTCGCTCTCCACTTACGTCCCTTCTGTCCCCTCGGGCGCTATCGCCACGGATGCGATCCTCCTGACCAGCTAACCCGATTTTCTTTTCTCCCCTGCACATTCGCTTGCGAACACTTCCCTCTTGATCGGCCTTCAAGCTTCTTTACCCTCTCCCTTCTTTCGCAACAATTGAACGTCCTTGAATCTTTTCTCAATCCGTTTCGACCAACCATTGGTCAGCTCAAATCTCTTGAACCTGTGAGCAAGAAATTCGCAAAAAAAAGAGGAACAGATGACTCCCACGTTGGGGGAACGTGTGGAAAAACGAACGCGAATGGTTCAAATCGACATATATTGCGAAAGTATAAATCTGAAGATTCTCTAGTCTCCATCATTGCCAATATTCGTCTCACTGAGGAGGTGCCATCGTGCGAATCAATCCAGCTCTTGTCATCACCATGCTCATGGTGTTGAGTTCCCCCGGTTGGGCACAGGAAGGCCTATCTTCCACCACTGCGCAAACCGAAACATCTCCGGCTCAAACCGAAGCCGCGACGCCTCAAGAGGGAGCTACGGGAGAAGACCAGATACACACTCGAGGTCTGGAAGTCTTCGGCTGCCCGCTGTCACTTGACGCCGGGGCCATGACAAGTTGTTTTCGCCGGGTCCTGGATCGGGAAGGCGACAGAATACGCGATCAAATGCAGCGGGAGTTTGACCGCAATCCCTATCTGGCAAAATTGGAACACGAACGCAAAATCCTTCAGGCGGCCACTCAGCTTCCTCTCCAGCCCCTCATGAACTGTCTCAAGAATGCTCCCAACCAGGCACAGACTGATCTTGGGGCACAGGTACAGCGATGGCTGGCCAATCCCGGGGTCTATTCCAAAGACGCCGTTGAACAAATTCTCGCACAGACCCGAAGTGACTTGTCGGCTATTTTTCGCGAGGAGGTCCAGGCTCGCCAAATATCCCGCGCCCCTCTCTCTCCTGCACAGTCCTGGGACCGATCGGTCGAGATGCTCGATCGGTTGAGCCAACGCAATTCTGCCGTTCGTTGTCTGATGCAGCCCCTGTTGCCTCATCTCTCTCAAATGAAACAGGTCATGGTGCAAAATCAGGCGGCATTGGCATCACAATTTCGTCAGATATTCGATCCCTCAACGGTGAATGTGGCTCACCAGATGCAGGCCCAATCGGTGGGACGAGTACTTCTCACTGTCGCCGGAGGGCAACCACGACCTCAGGCGGCAGCAGGATCCACCGGCACGCCAGGCCCCTCCTTCCGCCCCACCGCTCCTCCGATCGCACAGGTACAGCCGGGCTTGATCAAACCACGGGGCATCACGGAAAACGCGGAGGCAGATATCCCGGCGGCGGAAGACGAAGTCACCTCTCGCGGAACAATCCCCTTGATTGGAGGATACAAACTGACAACCCCTAAACCTCCCCCGCCTCCGCCGCTTGCAGAAGTTGTCCCTGACAAGGGAACACTAGCGAAAATGGTGAAGGGAATGGCGGCGGAGCGCCTGCTCGATGCAAGCTTCCTTCAAACTCTCTCGACCAAAGTGAATCGAGTCGTACAAGTCACGACCGACGTACAGGCATCCCGACAGGCCGTAGAGGATTTGCGTCAATTTATCGCCCAAGCGCAGGTTCTTCCGCCCGATATGCGATTTGATTTCGGATGGGAAGTCCTTCGATACGCCGGGCACCAAAGTCTGGATCAAAAAATTGACCCCGGCCTTGTGAATGGTATCGTGCTGAAAGACTTCTTCGGAGTCGGGGTGATGGCACAATGCGGATTGTTCCCATTTGTGGGAGGGGTCACCTGCGCACCGACTGTATTGTTTGCTCAATTGGTCGCAAGCCAAATCATATTGGACTTAGGAGCTTCCTTGGCGGCAGATGAGCACAAAGACCTCGACCGGGTCATGACTGAAGCCAAAGAGCCAATCCGATCAGGCAGAAAGCCGGAGGATCTTCAGATCGGCCCGGGCCCCATGATATACATGATGAGAGAGCTTCCAAACAAAGAAGAAGTCATCGCCTTTGCGGACGGCTTACTCCAGAACATGTATGGGCCGCTCTTCGCCTATCACCAACAAGTGCTCGTCCTGGCGGAGGCTGTGGTGCGCAGATAGCAGGGTTTGAAGAAGTTCTCGTGTTTGGCCTTTTATCACCGCCACCATTGCCCGAAACAACGGGTGGTGGAAGGAGGATGGCATGCTCGGTAAGGATTCACATTTTCCGGTCGTACCCGGCCTCATGAGTACCCTGCTTACAAGCGTTCCGGTGGGCAACCAGAAAATGAAGTGCAATCGCGCGGGGTGATTTTTCCTCGGGTCACCGTTCCGCCCCCGTCAGCCTCGCCTAAGCTCGCTATTCACATGATCGGTGACGGAAGCGGAAAAACGCTCCCACCGGCGAATGCCTGTTCTCCCGCTTGCTTGGCGAAAGAATTACCTCGAAAATTTGGATATTGCGGTTTCTTTTGATTCGGAGTACCGTTCTTCAGCCATCATCCATGGAGGGATTACCATTCAAAGGGGATTTTCCGTATGCCAGCCGTGTTCTCGACCCTCTTTGTTCGCCCCTTCTCCT
>JAOUGQ010000242.1 GCA_029865515.1 Nitrospirota bacterium | reverse complement strand
TCTCTCTTGATGATGGGGCTACTCTTGGTGGGAACCAAGCGAAGTGCACAGGTCACCGGCCTGATTGTAGTGGTGAAACTGGTTGTAATCCTGTTTTTTCTGGCCGTTGGTTCGGGAGAGGTAAACCCAGAGAATTGGACACCGTTCCTTCCCAATGGGCTATCCGGAGTGGGAGCGGCCGCAGCCATTGTGTTTTTCGCATACGTGGGCTTCGATGCTGTTTCGACTGCAGCGGAGGAAGCTAGAAACCCCCAGAGGGATATTCCACGGGCTATTGTCGGATCACTTGGGCTCTGCACGATTATTTATGTCGCCGTGGCAGCCGTTTTTACAGGGTTAGTGCCTGTGGCCGCTATTGACGTCCATGCCCCTGTGGCGGAAGCTCTCAACCAGGTCGGGTATCGTTGGGGAGCGGCCCTGATCGCGGTCGGAGCTTTAGCGGGGATTACCAGCGTGTTACTCGTCATGATGCTCGGGCAGATCCGGATATTCTTTGCTATGTCTCGAGATGGCCTCCTTAGTCCAAGATTGGCTACGATACATTCCAGGTTTCACACCCCGTCCCTTGCCACGATCCTGACAGGATCGGGCGTCGCGCTTCTCGCGGGGTTTGTCCCTATTGGGGAAGCTGCGGATATGACGAATATCGGAACCCTCTTTGCCTTTTGTCTTGTCTGCATCGGCGTACTGTGGCTCCGTATCACTCAACCGGAGCACCCACGGCCGTTCCGGCTTCCCTGGATGCCATGGATCCCGGTGTTGGGAGCAATCTCGTGCTTCGGACTCATGCTCTTTCTCCCGTCAATTACCTGGATGCGTTTTGGAGCGTGGACGCTTATAGGCCTCGTGGTCTATGTCTGCTATGGCCATCGTCACAGCCGCTTGAACCGCACCTGACGAACAGTGCGAGAGAGTCAAACGAGGTTGAATGTTTTTTCTCCTTGGGCATGATTTTATCGGTCCATGCCAACAAGATGGCTGAGCCCAAAAGAGTCAGGTGGATGAGCCTTTGCCATTGAATGTGTTCAGGAAATACGTTGGCGACGTTGACGAAGGCTTTTAATACATGGATGCTGGAGATGCCAATCAATGAAGCCGCTAACTTCACCTTGATGGATCCCAGGTCGACATGGCTGAGCCAATCAGGGTGGTCGGGGGGTACTTTGCAGGCTCAGTTTGCTGACAAACGTTGCATATCCCCCGATAACGACCATCGTGAGCAGATTGGCCACCATGGTGATATCCATTAGAGTGAGGATTCCTAGCATAAACACGGTTTCAGTGAGGTCCCCGATCTCGTGCACCATATGCCACAGTTCTGTGAGAAATTTTTATGCATACAGCACTTCTGCGATGATCAATCCACCATACAACGGTGCTTGGATCCACCGACTGGTAAAGTTGACCATTTCAAGCGCGTGTTCAAGCCAGTTGGGAATATCTTGTGGGGTTGACCCGACGGGGAACTCGGTGAAGTTGGGGATTGGGACATTGGCACCTACTCAGAAAGCATGGTGGATAAAATCTTCGGGCTATCCAAGCCGTCTTAAAGCCTGGCTTTGCTTGAAAAAAGATCTGGAAATAACTTTTCAATCTTTAGATACGTTTCGGTTGACCCTAAATTTGAGGAATGGGAAGGAAAGAAAGCACATCATTCCACGTTCATCAATGGGAGTTTGGATGAGAGAGGGCTTTCACGGGTGTGGAGAAATGGTAAATCCTGTTGCGAGAGATATTGAAACAAAGAAGCCTGGAATAAACAACGGAATCCGTTTTCGCCATGGCAAATATAGTGGGAGAGTTTTCCTCAGATCAAGCGTGTCAGCAAAGTTCTAGGGGGGTAGTCCTGACTGGCCCGGGGTTTTTGTGAAATTAAAGGTGGGTTGGGCTTAAGACTTGGTTAGCGGGAGGACGAGGATTTCAGTTTCAGCGCAAAGTCTATTTTTCGTGGAGAGTAACTGAGCACATTCAGTGCGAATTTCTGGAAGTCATAAGTGGCAAGATTGTCAGCAAATTCCTGCGGACTGTTGGTAATGGTAAATTGAAGTTTCGCCACTTGACCCTGAAAACTTTTTTGTTGAATATCGGTCAAATCGGGAAACCGGGTTGTTTCCCTGAGAATTTTTTTTAGGTAGGCCAACTGCTCATAAGTGATCCCGCTAATGGAAACCAAGAGCGTGGATGCAGAGGTTTCTAATTGTTGTTGAAAATCATCCAGAAGACTCCTGAGTGCTTTTTGGGTCGCTTCCTCAACTGCTTTTTGGGAACCCGTTAACATATTCACATGCGGATAAGCTCCATCCCCGATGGCCGAAGCGAAAATTTCTCCCGAATCGGCATGAAGAGCTTGTAATGTGACATTGGCTCCGTACACCTGCATCCCTCCGGGTGAAAGGGCCGATTTCCGGACAGTAGTTCTTCCAGTTATAAGGATACCGGCTCCATATTGTAACGCCATCGCAGCTGCGGCCCGGGAGTTTCCTCTGAGCAATTGTTGAATCCCTCGATCATGGTCTATGCTTTTTTTTGTGGCCTCTTGGTCTACAAGCGAAAACCCTTCATTGAGGAGAGCCTGAATGATTAGATTCACGGTAAAAGAAGGTCTATGCTCTTTCCCAGCAATTTCCTCTCCAACTAAAACCATGATGGAGGGGAGGTTTTTTCGGTTTTCTCGTTCAACGCGCTGAGCCAAGATGCCTTTTTGCCCGAGAAATTGTGTTAAAATCTCTTTATCCACTTCAATTTCAAGATTGACCGTTAGGAATTTTCCCTCCTGACTTGATTCCAAAATCCGCTGATGTGTCAAAAAGGGGAAGGGGCCTGTCAGGAGTGCGGGTTTCCGCAAAAGGTATGCCGTTTCTTCCTTTGTCCCTTTTTGAATGATCGTCTCCATAGCCTCGGAGATCGATTTCCGAATAGCAGATTGTTCAGCCAGTTCTTCAGCTGCCTGGTAATTGTCATTAATCACCACGGCAGTTCCCACCCCCACAAACCGTTCTAATTGACTACTCCAACTCGTGGAAGCTGGAAAAATTATAAGGCCTATCATGAGGTTTGCCAGATACAGCAATTGATAAACTCTATGAAATCTACAGAGATCACTCACTTTTTTAATCTCTGACCCATATGGCATCTTTGCCATCAGGGCAATAGCAATAATATTGTCCTAACAAGCTATCATGACAAGTTGGTGTAGCATTGCCGGAACAAACATAGCGTCCTCCTGGTCCACTTGAAGAAGAGCGCGGAGTGGACGGCTTGGGAGGAGGGGATGTCTGAGTTTTTCCTAACCTGTTCTTGGCCTCTTGCAGGACCCTTTGAGCTTCTCCCGAAAGTTGGGGTGCGCATCCAGTTCGCTGAGCTTCATCAAAAATATTCATCCCCTCACGGGCTAGCTGTTGGCCTTGCGTGGCCAATCGTTTTTGTGCATCTTTTGATTTGGCATTTCGCATCGCATTGTTCCATTGGGATGCCGTTTTGCCGTGCCGTTCCACCTTGGCCACCAGGGATTTGCATTTAGCTGGTATTTCCTTGGTTGGATCGGAAGTATTCCCCTGCGGTGAATTCGGTGTCCCCCCAGGTGGGATGGAAGCCACAACCATCCCTCCATCTCCGTTAGGCCCTTGAGAGGGCTGGGTATTTTTTTCACTCTCCGAACCACCGATGGGAATCCCAAGTCCCGAGTCTTCAGATGTGGATCCTGATAAATTTCCCTCTCCGGATTTAGCCCCGCTTTGATTAACCGAGTCAAAAATTTCCCGATTCCGTTGCTCTTCAATTTGTTGTTTTTCTTTCTCTGTTTTTGTAATGATTTCCTGACGAGTTTGTTCCAATTCTTGCCCACTCATGATGGTGGCTCCCTGGTTCTCCGCTGCTTCGATGAGGATTTCCCCTTGCTTTTGAGCTTGGTGAACTTTTTTTTGGGAAGCCGATTCCTGAATCTCCCGGTCTTGTTCCATTTGGTCCCGGGTCTCCTGCCAGCGTTCTTGTTCAGATTGGATGCGTTCTCGCTTGGCTTGAGCTAACAATTGATCCTCTGCATGCCTCTCTGCACGTTCACGTTGGTTCTCAGCGACAATATCTATAGGCGGTGCATCTTCTGGTGTTTCTTCACTCAGCATCTCGCTTGGATCCGGGGGAAGATGGACAGTGGGACCGCTCCCCATAAAGGTGTCCGCAAGATTTTCCTCTTGTGGTGTAAGTTCTCCCGTGAAGGAGGCTGCATCGCCTGGATCTGTCGGAAAGTCGGCTAACGGATTATCTATATCCTGTTGTTGATCGCTTGTCGAAGCGGAAGTTGGGTATTCGGCTTCACTCCCATGATCAAGAGGGGGTCCCTCAGTAGCGGTCGTCAGATCGGTATCACTAGCGGGCAACTCGCCACTTAAAGAATCGGTCAATCCGGAATTTTCTGGAGATTCAATGACCGGTTCGGAGTTCTTGGAAATCTCTGAGGGATCCCCTGCTCCTGAGGGTTCGGTTTTAGACACGACGTTCGCCATATCCCCAAGGTTATTTAAATCTGCAACCTTTCCTTGATCATGTTGTTGGCGAACCATATCCAATAAATCTTGTACCGTGGCCCCTTCCTGCAATTGAATGTCGCCTCGCTGTAAAGCACGAAGCCAGGCGTCCTCCCGTTTGTCCAGTGCGGCCAGCTCTTGTTCTTGGACTGTTTGCTGGCCGCTCAGGTGCCGTTGCAAATCATCCAACTTTTCCATCTTGTCGGTCATGGTGTCTTGGACAGCCTTATCAACCTTTTTCCCTG
>JAOUGQ010000241.1 GCA_029865515.1 Nitrospirota bacterium | reverse complement strand
TTTTTCTCCTGGTAGACTTTTCCCATAAGTCGTTGTATTTATTGCAAAAATTTACGATTTTCGCCCAACCGATCTATCAATTTCAGAGGAACAGTATGACAAAAATTTTAGATGCCTTATTTTTTGGACATCCTTTCTATCGAAACATGTTGACCGTAGAAAGTGGAGGGGAAGATTGGGGGGCGGGACAAGGTCAGGACGAAAATCTCCCCTCTGCGCCAGCCAACCTCCGGGCAAATCCCGATCATAGCCGTATCACTATTTCCTGGGATCCCGTCCCGGAAGCGTTGTACTACAACATTTACTTCATGACCACCAAAGGCGTTCAAATTAAACCTTGCGAGTTGTCCCGCCCTATAGCGTCTCAAGAGGATTTCATACCAAAGGTTGGGATAACCAAAGACAAAGCCAATTGCATTGAAGGAGCTGTCTCCCCGTATGTGCATAACGATTTGGCCAACAATTTGTGTTACCACTATGCAATCTCTGTGGTCACAGAAGAAGGGGAGAGCCCATTATCGGAAGAGGTGATGTCCATTCCCTCTCCTTACCTCACTGTGATGCAATTCGGTTGCGAAGGCGTTGATGATGGTGAATTCAAATCCCCAACCGGCATTGCTATTGATAAAGACGGGAATATCTATGTCGGCGATACGGATAATCATTCAATTCAGAAATTTGACCGTTCAGGGAAATTTCTGGCACGCTGGGGAGACGAACCCGATTCTATTGAAGGGAAATTCTACTATCCCCGTGGGATTGCCACTTCGCCAGAAGGAGATGTGTATGTAGCCGATAGCGGAAACAACCGAATCCAAAAGTTTGACCCAGAAGGCAATATTGTCAACGCCTGGGGGAAATTTGGATTTGCCTGGCGAGGCGCGGAGGCCGGGAAATTCGATGTCCCGTGGGGCATCACAACTGATTCACACGGTAACGTCTTTGTCTCGGACACCAGCAATGCCCGTATTCAGAAATTCCTTCCCGACGGCTCCCCTGTGCTCAAATGGGGACGTGATGGAGGATATGATGGAGCATTCTTTTATCCACGCGGTCTCGCGGTCGACTTTGTCGGAAACACCTATATTGCCGATGAAGGGAACCATCGAATTCAAAAATTTGACGCACGCGGCAACTTTCTTCTGAAGTGGGGAAAAGAAGGGAATGCTCCTGGCCAATTTAAATCCCCTTGGGGTGTTGCTTGTGATCCGCTAGGGTATGTGTATGTCGTCGATAGTGGAAACCATCGGGTCCAAAAATTTGATTCGAGCGGCACGTATCTCTGTTCATGGGGGAATCGTGGATTAACGGAAGGACAGCTGAATTTTCCCTCGGGGATTGCCGTCGACAAAGAGGGAAACGTGTATGTGGTGGATAGCGGCAATCATCGTCTAACCAAATTTGCGCCAACCGAAGCGGAACTCAATCGAGGAAAGCAAGAAAAACGGATAGCCAGTGACCTTACAGCCCCGGTCAATCTTGCAGTCAAACCCGGAGACACGGAAAACATCCTCAGCTGGCTGGAAGTTCCAGATGCTGTCAGTTACAACCTCTATTTTAATACTGAGCCTCATCTCTCCGTTGATACTTCTACGAAAATTGAGGGAGTCACCACACCGTATATTCATGGTGGCCTCACAAATAACACGGCATATTTCTACGCACTAACCTCCCTCACTGAAGACGGAGCAGAAAGCCGGCTATCCGAAGAGCAGACAGCTACTCCCGTTCTAATCGATATCTCGGCGCCTCAAAACCCTGATATCGTTTTAAATCATGGGGCCTACATGACCAATAGTCCGGACATGGTGTCTACCATCTCGGCTAAAGACGTGGATAGTGGCGTGGCTGCCTATTTCATCTCTGAAAATCCCATGACCCCAAGCGGGACCATGCCTGGTTGGGTTGAGGTGGAGCCGGAACAAAAGTTTGGGGCGACAATTCCATTTACCACCTCCCCTGGTGATGGCACGAAAACCGTATATGTCTGGTTTAAGGATGCCAACAACAATGTATCTGTTCCCGCCAGCACCAGCATCCTCCTCAACACTTCAGGATACCTTTGTGTAGCCAAATGGGGGAAACCAGGCCGTGGGGCCTCCCTACTCCACGGAGGAGAATTTATTAGCCCCATATACGGGTTGACCATTGATCGCCAAGGGGCATTGTTTGTGGTCGATAATGGGAACAATCGCATTCAAAAATTCGACAGAAATGGTAATTTCATTCTGTTGTGGGGAAATTTCGGATCCGCAAATGGCAATTTCAATAATCCGACGGGCATTGCCTGCGATGCTAATGGAAATGTGTTTGTGGCCGACACCAATAACCATCGGATTCAAAAGTTCGATGGAAAATTGGGACATTACATCATGAAGCTCGGATCTCGTGGGAATGGCGAAGGCCAGTTCAATGCGCCTTGGGGAGTAGCTGTCGACCGGGTACGTGGGTACCTCTATGTTGTTGATAGCGCTAATTTTCGTATACAAAAATTTGATGAAACCGGTGAATTCATCATGCAATGGGGGAGCTTTGGGAATGGAGACGGCCAATTTTATTTTGCCCGAGGCATTGCAGTTGATCAAACAGATGGAACCGTCTATGTCGTAGATATGGGAAATCACCGAATTCAAAAATTCGATACCAGCTCAAATGTCCTACCCCAGTTGCTTACCAAATGGGGTGGAGGAATCGGCCCAGGCCACGCAAGCAGCGCACAGGCACAAGAACCCGGACAATTCCGATCTCCCTGGGGTGTGACCGTGGACGAAGCAGGCGACGTGTTTGTCAGTGACACGGGCAACCAACGCATTCAAAAGTTCGATCGGGACGGCAACTTTATTACCCAATGGGGCGGTTTTGGATCACAAGAAGGCCAATTCAACTTTCCATATGGGCTTGGGGTTGATAGCAGAGGGCATGTCTACGCAGTGGATAGCGGCAATATGCGTGTTCAACAATTTATGCCGGCAGAGGAAGCAGAAGATCACTTCCAAGAAGAAGAAACGATGGCCTTTATTCCAGAAGCAGCGGAATAACCACCTGTATCTCTCAGAATCCAGGAAGCATACACACACAGATTGTCACCATGGACGCGAACGGTGACCCGTTCGCGTCCCCATGATGAACTCCGCCATGGGGTTTCTCTAATTACATACCTGGCTACCGTTTCTGTGTAGCTCAAGGCATTTTCTCAAGGATTCAATGGGGGGTGGGAAGAAGCGCATTGACTGCGTTTCCAAAGGAAATTATGATGAGAGACTTTTTCTTAACTTCAATAGTCGACAATCAGGTTTCCTTAATCCAACCTGCCGGGGAAAAGGCCTAACTCATGCTCGAAAAACAATTACGAACAGGGCTCACATTTGACGACGTCGTATTGGTCCCACGCCGTTCAAACATTGTCCCCTCGGAGGTCGATCCTTCCACCCAGCTCACGCGAAACATTCGGATCAACATCCCGATCCTGAGCGCCGCCATGGACACCGTAACCGAAGGGCGATTAGCCATCGCCATCGCTCGCGAAGGAGGGATTGGAATTATTCACCGCGCACTTTCCCCTGATCTGCAAGCTTCAGAAGTCGATAAGGTTAAGAAATCAGAAAGCGGGATGATCTTGTCTCCGATTACCATCTCTCCGGATCACACCATTCGCGATGCCCATCACTTAATGTCGACCTATCGAATATCAGGAATCCCGGTGACCAAAGAAGGTAAGTTAGTCGGAATTTTAACCAATCGAGACCTTCGCTTTGAAAGTCGCCTGGATCTCAAAGTCTCTCAGGTCATGACCAAAAACAACCTGATTACCGCCCCGGAAGGAACGGGATTAGAAAAGGCCCAAGCGATTCTTCATGAGCACCGCATCGAAAAACTTCCTGTGGTGAATGATCAATTCGAATTAAAGGGGTTGATCACCATCAAGGATATTCAAAAAAAGATCAAATATCCCTTTGCCTGTAAAGATACTCATGGACGACTCAGGGTGGGCGCGGCCGTAGGAGTCGGCGCCGATGTCGAAGAGCGATTGGAGCGACTGACAAAAGCTGGCATTGACCTGATTGTCGTCGACACCGCCCATGGGCACTCACAAAGTGTCTTAGATAAAGTGAAAGACATTAAATCTCGCTATCCGGGCTTAGACGTCGTCGCTGGAAATGTCGCAACGGCTGAGGCCACACTTGATCTCATTAAGGCCGGGGCAGACGCTATTAAAGTAGGCGTGGGACCCGGGTCAATCTGTACGACCAGAATTGTATCGGGAGCCGGAGTCCCGCAACTGACAGCAGTGGCAGATTGCGCCAGCATTGCGAAGGAACACCAGGTTCCGTTGATCGCTGATGGGGGCATCAAATACTCCGGAGATGTTACCAAAGCGCTCGCTGCGGGAGCCTCATCGGTCATGATCGGATCCCTTTTTGCCGGAACCGAAGAGTCTCCAGGAGAAACCGTGTTGTATCAAGGCCGCACCTACAAAGAATACCGGGGCATGGGATCCCTGGGAGCCATGGAGCGCGGGGGGAAGGATCGATACTTTCAGGAAGGCCGCGAGTCTTCCAAATTAGTCCCTGAAGGGATTGAAGCCCGGGTTCCCTATAAGGGTAATCTCGCCGTCATGGTCTATCAATTAGTTGGAGGGCTGAAAGCGGGAATGGGGTATTGCGGATGTCGAACAATCGCTGAACTCCAACAAGAAGCTCAGTTCATTCAACTCACTTCTGCAGGACTCCGAGAAGCCCACGTGCATGACGTGGTAATCACAAAGGAGG
>JAOUGQ010000021.1 GCA_029865515.1 Nitrospirota bacterium | reverse complement strand
GTCTTCCCGGTTGACACGGTCAAGGCACTTGAAGAGCAGGGTCAGGGATTGATGCTGGAACGCCGTGGCCGGGTTGGACAGATTGGCCATCAGCACTTGTTGATGGAAGCCCGTGGTGATGTGGCCGCCTTAACTGCGGAAGTCATGTTGTCGGCGGCCAGGGCTCTCCCCACCCTTCAAGCCGGAGCGTATTCCCTGCACGACATTCCTCTCGCCAATTTGTGGGGAGCCCAACCCCATCAAGCCGAGAACGAGTGGATCTGATCCATCACGGCAAACGTCCGGAAACTTCCGACAAAGCCGTTTCTGAAGAACAGAAAATCCTGCGGCTAGACAACTCCGCAGCATCCCCTCAAATTGTGCAGAAAAAGAAGCATGCTGCTGGATCCCTTGTTTGTTTTGGTCAAGCCACGTCAGGAGAAGGTGGCTTTATCGACGGCTCCCGGAAGACTGGGAACCGGGTTGACCGTGGTTGCCTGAGGACCTTTCTCGCCATCTTCCACATTAAACGAGACTTCCACCCCATCCTCAAGTTCCTCGAATTTCATTCCGTGTACGGCATTTTTATGAAAATAGACCTCTCCTCCTCCATCCTGCAGAAGAAAGCCGTACCCTTCCTGGGGAAACAATTTCGCAATCACTCCACGTAACGGAATCGGGGGGACCCGAATTTCTTTGGAGGCCCGTTTGTCTCGAAACTTCTTCACTTCAATCTCCATGGCAAAGAACGCCGAACGGATGGCCTCTTCAAAGGTCTTTTCCTCTTTTCTGGCTGTCAGGGTATGACGGCCTGGCAACGTCACGACTACCAGGGCTTCCGCCACATTTTGGGCTTTTTTGTGATGGGCGTTCTTGGTGAGTGTCACCCTCGCGTGAATCAGATCATCATGGCCGGCTTGCAGATCGGCCATACGGTTTTCAATCTCTGTTTTCCAACGTGGGGTCATCGTCACATTTCGACTGTCAATTTGAAGATCCATACTCTTTCTTCCCTCTCGTCTGAGTAATAAAGACAACGTGAACCAGCATCATTCCAATACTAATGTACAGGCAAGAAGTATACTCATTGAAGGGCAAGAGGGAAACCGGGTGAATCCCTCAAACCTCAGAAAAGGTTCTCCTCACAAATGGCTACTCGCTGAAGTGCCGTCATTGGCCCCCATGCTTTCAAAAGATTGAGCTGTTGCTCATCCTTCACCAAAAAGCCTCCGGCAAATCCCAAGGCATTCACGGAAATGCCTTCAAAACACTCTGTAGACCGAGGCACGAGAAACATCCACTGTCGTGTAACCAGTAAATTGTACGGACCAGGGATCGTGGGTTTGCCTCTAGCTTCACCGCCCGACAACCCGACCGTCCGCAGCATATCCAGGTAGATCTGCAACAGCTCCTGTGCCCCTTTCGGGGGAGAAGCAATCCATTCGGGATCCATACGGACCAGCACATGCAAAAACCGAAGCCCGGGAACGAATCCCTTTGTCCCTTCAAACCGGGCTGTGTTCAAAAGCGGTTCCATCGGAATGTAAGACACTTCCGCCGTCAGGGGAAGTGGGACCATTTGCAAATGCTTGTGCCGTTGACTCGCGCCTGCGGCCTCTCCCGCGTTATAGAAGGCTAACCCTTCGAATTCGGCCAGGCACACCAACAGCGCCTCGAAATCACTCGCCGTAAGCAGAGATTCCTGTTCCTGAAAAGCACGCGTGACCATGAGCATGTGATGATCCAACACATTAAATTTATTCAACAGACACACATGCGTATCAGAAATGTCCGCGACAAACAGATCCTCATCGTAGGGAAGAAAGGGATTATGCGTCATGTTGGCAGCCATGGAGGACTGATCGGCTGTTGCCTGCACCTTCCTGGCCAAATTGGAGATAATTCGAATGAGAAAATTGACGCCGGCTTGTTCTACCAGTTCGAAATTGGTGGGGATCGTGTGAATCGCCCCGCATTCAAGAGCATGGGCGGTTCTGGCTTGCACTTTTGCCCGCAAGGTTCCTGGTTTAAAGCGCCGTATGGCAGCAGCCACGTTTATTCCCATTTCCACGACATCACAATCCCCACCCGAGTGCTTGTTTCACTCATCTAGGCATCATCTTGATAGAGTCGCTAGAGGTTTTCCTCGACAGACTGACTGGTTTCGCCGTCAGCCATGGCCTGCCTATTCTGCCAGATTCAGTCGACGGATAAAAACACCAAAAACCAGGCCTCCAACTAAATAAGACATGATTCATGGTTGCTGCCCGGCTGACGGGTCCTTACCCGTTCCTTTTGTCAATAGTCGGCCGGAAGGGCCTGGCTTGTTGACCCTCTACTTTCTGAATTTCCACCCCCGCCATGGGCATGATGCGTAGGAAGAAAATGCACATGGCATGAGACCTCAGCCTCCGCTTTTTTGTATAGTGTGCATCCGTGGCCAATCCCTTTCACGAATGAGAAGGTGGCACACACAGTATAGGAATGAAGCACGAACCGGGCCGGACCAGGAACCGCCCTTGATGTTGCTTGAACAATTTTGCGACGTGTCACATAAACATCCATATCATTTCCCAACCGGATCACTCCCATAGGGAATTTTCTATCAGGAGGTTTCATGGCTACACCGAATCTTCACATTAAAGCCCGTGATCTCATGCAAACCCGCATTGTCGCGGTGACTCGTCAGTATAGTGCTCGCGACCTCTCTATTCTCATCCATTCCGGCACCACTAGTGGAGTGCCGGTTATTGAGCCGGGCAATCATCTGGTCGGAATCGTCACCGAATTTGATGTACTGAAAACCCTGGTCGAGGGGAAAGATTTACACATGCTTAAGGCGGAAGACGTCATGACCCCGAACCCGGTGACCGTCGAAGAAACCGCAACAGCCGAGGCTATTGTCAAACAGATGATCAAGCATCAGATTATCCGGATCCCCGTTACGCGTGATGGCAAGCTGCTCGGCATGATTTCCCGGACAGACTTATTAAATCATCTTATTGATAACCACTTGATAAATGTCTACGGAGCCTAACAGACACAGGAGGCAGGCATCGGGCACCAAGAGAGCAATCCTCGAAGATTTTTCATCCTGAATGGTAGACGTTAGGTGTCAGAGGTAAGGAGAGTGTTCGGATGGATCCCCGCTACCTACCGGCGTCGCGGCCCTAACCAACCTGTCATCCTGAGCCAGCGGCGAAGGATCTGTGCCCAACTTGACGAGGCCACGGCTCAGCGAGATCCTTCGTTTCACTCAGGATGACAATTCTCTATCGAGCAGTCATGCCTCACATGTGTCATTGAGCCTCTATGCTCAGCGCCGTCCTTCCCGACATTGTCTATCGGAAATCCATCAGCTCTTCATTTCGGATGGATCCCTGCGCTGGGCAGCGGCAGGGATGAGGAAAGAGAAAGAACCTGGACCTTCCTAAGAACAACGCCAAGGACCGGAAAATTTCAGAAGTAGTAGCTCACCTCAAGCATGTGAAAATCCACGCCACGACTCTTCCCGTAAATCGTGGCATCAGACATATGATGGAACCGCCAGCCCACAACGATATTCCTGGTTACTTGAACACCCACACCTCCATGTGCAATAAATTGAAAGGGGCCGCCGATATCTTGTCGACCAAATTCCCACTTGCTGATGAGAGCTCCTCCCACTCCGCCATCCAGAAGCAGTCGCCAACCAGGTATTCTTAACCCCGGACCCGTTGTGAGCGTGGTGATAAAACCGGTATCCCCGGCTCCCCTCAGGGCACCCGCGGAGCCCCCGAGCCGCCAACGCACCTCCCACCCCGACGGAGACTTCCACTCCCATGGAAGGCCCATGATGGCAAACACATCAAATTGTTCAAAATCTTCCTTTTCGCCAGGGGGCAATCCGGCATCTTTAAAATTGATGCCCCCTCTCACCCCAACTGCCAACAATTCCACTTCCGCAGCCCAACCGCTTGTGGAACACATGAGTGCCAGGAAGAAAACCAGTAACACCCTCATTTTTTTATAGTTTGTCATGTTGTGTTGCCATGTTCATGGAACTGAAGTACTTGCCGTGCAAACTCGATCAAGCCCACGCATCATCCCATCCCTCTTTTTTTTATCAATTGAGAGGAGCCATGACGACATGACATGCTCCAAATGATATGGCCAGATTTGACTAAGAGCAAGATTCCCGGTCATAAACCTTTTGGTAGCTCAAGACCAATCCTCCACCATAGACAAGGGAACACGGAAGGGACTGTTGCAAAAGGCGCCGGAGTCCCAAGGCGGAACGGAATCGTGAGGCGTAAGGGGGTGAGGCATCAGAAAGGGATCAGAAAGGGGATAGGCAAGAGTCGCACACGGTGTAGAACTAAGCGAGAAGTGACCCATGAGGGCAATACACCAAAGACTGTGAGGTTATCCCCTAAGTTGCGAGCCGGATTTCCTCCGAAATAGGAAAGATGAATCCCCGATTAAGAATATCGCCTTCCACCCCCATACGTTTTCCATCCATCTTCAAAATCCGACACACTCCTCAAACTTTCCGCCATGCTCCTCTCTTTTGCGACTGGGGAGTCTGATCGGGACACTACTCATCTATCTGGGGCTAAGGGCTACACTCATCCGGAAAGAAATGGGGCATTTTGCGCCAGCTCTTTTCCGAGGAAAAGAAATTTTTCTGAAAACTCAGGGTCTTCTCTCAACTCAGTCTATGGCACAGGTTTTGATACCTTCATACTTTTAAACCTCCAATTAGGAAACATAGTGAGTATGCTCCTGATCGCGACAATCGATCCCATCTTGAGAAAAAATTTACAGACGACCTTAACCCAAAAAGGCGACCCTTTCCTTTTGCTGGCGGAAGGTGAAGATATTATCGAGACGGTATTTCGGCATAACCCATCCATGGTAGTGCTGGATCTTTATTTGACCCAGCCAAGCGGTTTAGAAATTTTACGTCAACTCCGCGAACAAGGATTCGCTGGAAAGGTGGTTCTGTTGGGGGGCCAATCGACCCAAACCCTGGCTCCGGAAGCCAGCCGGTTGGGTGCGATACAAATTGTGGGACGTCCGTTTAATGCCAACCAGGTGTTGGGAGCTGTGCGGGTGGCCAGTGGCGATTTAGACCAGGACCCCCAATAAGGTTGTTTTCACCATCTCAAGAGGTGTCACATGAAAAAATATCGCAACCTCGGGCATCATGAGCGAGTAATTCGCGTTGGCTTAGGGTTTCTTTTTCTTGCGTTATCCGGATTTTCTCTGTTGCCGGGATGGGGAGATCTGCTCTTCATGATTGTCGGCATAATCGCCTTGTTGACAGGAATCATCGGATACTGCCCGGCTTGGCAAATCATGGGAATTAATACGTGCGCCACGAAAAAATCCGAGCATCCACCGCACACTCAACCGTCGGGACATGAGCACGCAGATACGACCTCTCAAAGATCGTAAAGAAGCGGGCCTTCTTTTAGCGACCAGGCTCCAACGGTTCCAGGACAATCCCCAAACGCTGGTCCTTGCCCTTCCCCGCGGAGGAGTAGAAGTGGGGTTCATGATGAGCACACAACTGGGACTCCCCTTAGAGGTGTTTCTCACCAGGAAATTAGGCTACCCCGGCAATCCCGAATATGCCATGGGGGCGATCACCGAAACAGAATATACGTGGTTTAATCCCGACGTATTCGAAATGGGCAAGCACAGAGAAGTTGGATTCAAGAATTTTCTTGAGGAAGAGATTACTCGTCAACAACGTGAAATTGAACGGCAGCGAGACTTGTATCGACAGGGGGCGAAACTCCGCCCATTAGATCAATACACCGTCATTCTCGTTGATGACGGAATTGCGACCGGCTCCACGTTCATCGCCTCCGTTCATAGCCTCCGTAGCCTGGGGATTCACCGTCTGATTGGCGGCATTCCCGTGGGACCGGCTGAGACGATCAATCATATACGAACGCTGGTCGACCACCTTGAGATCCTCCATCTGCCTGTCCCGTTCGTCGCGGTCGGCATCCATTATCAACATTTTCCGCAGGTTGAAGACCAACTGGTTTTACAACTCTTGAGAACAGCACACCACAACCATTCCCGGTCCGTGCATCATGTTCTTTCACCGGATGAGAAAGAGCCCCCTTGGAGTCAACCATGATTTTCAAACAATACTATCTTCAGAGTTTGTCTCAGGCCTCCTACTTACTTGGCGATGAAGAACGCCTGGTGGCCGCGATTGTCGACCCCCAGCGAGACATCGATCATTATCTCCTCGACCTCGACCATCATCATTTGACACTCCAATATATTATCCTGACGCATATCCACGCCGATTTCGTGGCTGGTCACCTTGAACTGCACAAGGCCACAGGGGCAGGGATCTACCTTGGTGCCCGCGCCACAGTACATTTTCCCTTTCACCCCATGCCGCATGGATATGAAATAGCATGTGGTTCCACCCGGTTGCACATACTTGAAACCCCTGGTCATACCCCGGAAAGTATTTCAATTGTCGTCTACGATCGGAAAGAAGATTCCGCCAATCCCAAGGCCATCCTGACCGGAGACACCCTGTTTGTCGGAGACGTCGGACGGCCGGACTTATTGGCCTCATTCGGTGTGGCCCCCCGAACCCTCGCGGGCCAACTCTATGATTCCCTCCATGACCTCTTGCTTGTCCATCCACCCCAAACGCCCATTTTCCCTGGCCATGGCGCCGGCAGTCTGTGCGGAAAACACCTCAGCTCACAACTCTCTTCCACGTTGGAACAGGAAAAACAGACCAATGAGGCCCTCAAACCGATGAAGAAGGCCGCCTTTATTGCCCTGATCACCTCCGATCAATTGGAGGCCCCGGCGTATTTTTCTCATGTCGCGTTCATGAATTGCCAGGATCGTCCTACACTCGAGGAGGTGTTGGCGCAATCATGTCACCCGCTGACATTGGAGCAAGTCCTTCACGAAAAAAGCGCCGGCACACAAATTCTTGACGTGCGGGCTCCCGGTGATTTTGCCATGAGGCACCTATGTGAAAGTCTGAATATCGGCTTATCCGGAAAATTTGAAACATGGGCTGGGAGCCTACTCGACCGTGAAATTCCGATTGTCATCTTGGCTGAACCGGGACAAGAGCGAGAGGCCATGATCCGATTGGCGCGTGTGGGATTAAACCATATAAAGGGATTTTTGAACCTCGGCATGCAGGCCCTGGCCTCAACTCCCGAACTGAGCCGGCACACGAATCACATATCGGTCATCGCACTGCAGGAGCAACTCGCCAAAGGTCAACGTCCCTACCTGGTCGATGTCCGATCCCCTCAGGAATGGAAATCCCGCCACATCGATGAGAGCAAGAACCTTCCCCTGCAACATCTGGCCTCCCGTCTCTCTGAAATTCCATGCCATCACCCTGTCATCGTCTATTGCTCCAGCGGATACCGGTCTTCTATCGCCACAAGCCTCTTGGAACATCGGCATTATTCCAATATCATAGAGCTGACCGGAGGATTTGAAGCCTGGGAAATGGCCGTCGTCCATCCTTCCCTTCATTCCGCTGCGGCGCTTCAACAACCTGGTGGGCGCACCACTCACCATAAGGACCATTCATGACACCGACATCACCGTTACAATCCAAAACAATTTTAATTCCTGTGGATGGTTCGTCGCAGGCGGAAGAGGCCGTTCGAAGCGTGCAGGCCTTGTCTCCCCCTGAGCGGGTGCTGCTGCTCCACACCATCACCATCCCGCAACTAGCCTACCCAGGGACAGGGATGAGTGTCGGTCATGCTTTTTCCGAGGCCGCAGAACAAGCGTTACGGGAAGAAGGCTCTCGAATCCTGGAAAAGGCTGCCTCCCTGTTGCCGAAGGAGTGCGGACAGGTTTCCCAACACCTCGAAATCGGTAATCCTGCCTCCGTCATTTTGTCGATGGTACAAAGCCAATCGGTGGATCTCATAGTCATGGGTTCGCGCGGCCTCGGAGCCATTCAAGAACACGTGCTCGGAAGCGTCTCCCACCGGATCGCCACACACGCACCATGTCCCGTGCTCCTCATCAAAGCACCCGTTGTCCCGCTCAGGAGCATTCTTCTTCCCATCGAACATCCCCTGGATGCCGGATGGGCCATTGATTTCTTATCGCATAAGCCTTTTCGAGGCACGCCTCATCTCAGGGTGCTTCATGTCATTCCCTTTACCCAGCCGATCCTCCCGGTTGGCGCACTCCTTCCGGACTCCTGGAAGAAGGAGCTTCAGACGGGAAGCGACCGTTTCATAAAAGACGTCACGGACCAACTCACAAACCTGGGATATCCGGTGGAGAGTATCGGCGAACGGGGGGCGCCTTCCTCCGTCATTCAAGAACAGGCCTTGCGTCTTCAACCACAATTAGTTCTCATGGGCACACCCGGTCGTTCACCCCTGCAACGGCTGGCACACGGGAGTGTGTCTCATGCGACCATTCATCACGCCCCCTGTTCGGTGCTCCTGATCCGTGATCCAAGATCACACCATCAGGCTTGATGACCCGGTATGTCTCTCACTATGATGGTATGGAACAACTTAGATTCCACCATTCAAACATTGGCCAAACAACAAATGGTGACTGCAATAGACCCCGGTCAGCCTGTCATCCTGAGCCCACGGGGAAGAATCTGTGCCCAGGTCGACAGGTCCCACTACTCAACGAGCTCCTTAGTGGAGCCTGTCCTGAGCTTTGCCGAAGGGCTCAGGATGACAACTCGCCCCCTGCCTTGGTCTGTTCGTGACAAGCACAACATCCAACAGGCATTATCTGTCACATGAAACTTAAATTTTTACAGAGATTAGATTTTTTAACCTTATAGGGTAAGAAACGACACCATGAACTCTCCATCTCCTAAATTCGCGATTTTAGTCGGAGGCGGGCCCGCCCCCGGCATTAATAGTGTCATTGAAGCCGCCACGATTCGAAGTCGTCTCTGCGGGGCGGACGTGGTTGGCATTGAAGACGGGTTCAAATGGTTGATGAAAGGTGACCTTTCCCATACTCAACCCTTAACCCGCCAAACGGTCACCCACCTGCACTTCCGTGGTGGCTCGTTATTGGGCACCTCACGAGCCAATCCAACTAAACAGCCACAAGATTTATCGGCAACCTTCGACTCCCTTCAAAAAATGAACGTTACCGGTCTCATCACCATTGGCGGGGATGATACCGCCTTTTCCGCCTTAAAGCTGGCGGAACTGGCCAGCGGGCGTTTGCAGGTGGTTCACGTGCCAAAAACCATTGATAACGATCTGTGCCTTCCCCATGGCATGCCGACCTTTGGCTTTCAAACGGCCCGCCACATGGGTGTCGAACTCGTCAAAAACCTCATGATTGACGCGCAGACCACATCCCGGTGGTATTTCGTGGTCACCATGGGGCGTAAGGCCGGACATCTGGCGTTAGGTATTGGCAAAGCGGCAGGTGCCACGCTCACACTTATTCCAGAGGAATTCAAGGGAGCCACACTCAAGCTGGCCCAATTGACCAATATTCTGGTGGGATCCGTGACTAAACGTCTGGCTCAAGGCCGTTCGGACGGCGTGGCCGTGCTGGCTGAAGGACTGTCGGAGTTTTTAGATCAGGATGACCTTGCCCTCTTGGGCGGGGTTGAACGTGATGAACATGGCAATATCCGATTAGCGGAACTGGATATCGGGAAAGTCCTGAAGGAGACTGTCACTCAGAAGCTGAAACACTATGATGTTAAGATCACCATCGTGTCCAAAAACATCGGCTATGAACTCCGCTGCGCCGACCCTATTCCGTTCGACATGGAATACACCAGGGACTTAGGGTATTGCGCCGCCCAATTCCTGTTGGATGGAGGAAATGGAGCCATGGTGTCCATCGTTAGCGGACACTTCACCCCGCTGCCGTTTAAAGACATGCTTGACCCCACGACGGGCCGTACCCGTGTCCGTATGGTCGATATTGAATCAGAATCCTACAAGATTGCCCGCGACTATATGGCTCGTTTGGAACCAACCGATTTCACCAATCAAGAAGCTCTCGCCCAGTATGCCAAAGCCCTCAACATCTCTCCCGACCAATTTCTCTCCGGCTTCCGGGGAAGCCCCAGTATGTGATCTGCCGAAAACCGGTTTCGTTTCCCGGCAACCTCTTTTTTTATTTTTCTGGGGAATGATGCCAAAATCTCATGGGGCTTGTGGTGTGAAAAAGAGGAAGCCGATCACCCCATTCAAAGAGCGATGGCTTTTATAAGCTACCCTATAGTGCTTAGATTCCCGTACTGATTGACTCCCTGGCCGGCTGAATGCATCGCGATCACCGCCAACATAGCAAAAACTTTCGCGCCATCTGAGTAGAGTAAAGATTGTGGGGTCCAGGTATGTGGTTCACTAATAGTCTCTGGGTATTGTCATGTATGGACGCTTCCGAAAATGCAAGGCTGATTTGTCGAACATACCGATTGAGGTTTGCCGTCATGTATCCGGTCTGTGTGCGCGGCGCCGTGACCGCTGGCCTTGATGGAATCCGCCTCTTGTTGATCGGCACTCTTGAGAGGCAAAAACCGCATGGTGGGCCGCACCAAGGCCTCGGCGATGGCTTCGGCATCCGCGAGCCCAATCGTTGTGATGTGTTGCATGAGTCCCTCCTGTTTATGAAGGGCGATTACGGTGAGTATAATGCCGCAGCGTTCAAACAGGAGCTTCCATACCATGAACTTAAAGTAAATTGGGCAGATTTACTACCTCGGGACGGTAACATGGATTCTGAAAAATCAATGCGATTGGAATTCGTGTATTGCCTGAATGTTGTTCAAATTACCGTAACTTGACAATACCGTATTCAGTTTTTGCCATCGCATGATATGGAATTATTGGAACTGCAGGACTCAGGAGCTCGAAACTTTCAAGTCGATCGAGGCACACCATACCACTCAGTTACCAAAAGTAGGAAGGTTGTCATCATGGTAATCCCGGCACAAAATTGCACCTCGACCGGAACGGTCTCGTGAATGGAAAGACCGATTCCCCAAGAAATGCCGACCATGCTCAGGGTGAAGATATGAGGCCATAAAGCGAGCGAAGCGCGAGTAGTCCCTGGAACCTTTGAAGTGATTAAATAGGGAAATCGCCGATCGAAAATCACATCGATAAAGGCCATGATGAGATAGGGCCATTTCGCAAACTGCAAGACACCGGCTCGCCAATGAAACCCTCGTTCCCGCTTCCAGTCCAAATAAAAGCGTTGTCGATACCGCTCGCAAAATTGGAGTATGACAAGTAATAGTCCTCCGGTCATCACAGTTTCTGCATTCAACACCTTTGGCATTTTTCCCCCTACCAACATCCCGGCAATGAGAAAAATGGCAATAGGCAGAATGAAACTCTTATGCAAGTAGGTCAATCCGTGCAACACATTCATGAACCTGGAAGAAATTGATAAATTGTGGACCAGGGATGGGGCGATCTTGAGTTTGATATCAAGGAGTGAACGAGCCCACCGGCGTTGCTGGTTCAAATACGTATACCATTCGGCAGGGGCCAAACCGCGTGCGAGCACCTCTGGCACATAAACCCCTTCCCATTTCCAATTTCTGTAGAGAAGAGTGAGCAACAGATCATCGGCATCATGTGGCGGAAAACCGCCAATTTCCCGAAGGGCACACATACGGTGTGTGTTATGACACCCCACAATAATCGGATATCCCAATCCGTAACTGGCCATTTGGACCGAGGAATAAAATGCGAAAGATTCCTCTGCTGCACCCCGTGCGATGAAATTCACATCTTGGTTGGAATACACCTGTGGGGCCTGAACGTATCCGATCGTTGAGTCTTCAAAATATCCAATAACCTGCGATAAAAAAGTCCGCTCCGGAACATGATCCGGATCAAATGCCGTCACAAATTCATATCGTTCGTATCCGATTTCATGTAACCATGCGTTGTAGTTTCCATACTTTGTTGCTTTCCGAAAAAGCCCAGTTTCTGTTTGATATTGTGGTTGATGCTTTCGGCTGAAGTGAAAGGCCCCTCTCTTCACACAGAGTTCCTTGACCCGTTCGTCATCTCCCTCGTCCAGGACCCAGGTTTCATGGGGGTAATCGAGAGCCACGAGTGCGTCGAGTGTCTTCTCTAAGATAAACAACGGTTCGATATCAGGCACAATCGTCGTCACCACCCCTACTTTCCAGCCCGGTCGTGCTTCAAGAGGTCGCGGTTTTCTCATGTGCGGTAACAAAAGCCACCGTCCTTGAGCATTTCCAAGAATGACCAGGGCAATCACCGAAAGGACGGATAACATCACCGGATATTCCCTCCAAGCCTCAAGCCTGAACCAGGAGAGCAAAAAGGCTATCGTTGCTAGCACGGTTAAGACCGTCAGGGCATAGAACTGGAAACTATCCCGTCGCCCAAAGACGGATTCTTTTATAACTCGTGTACCCTGAGAGGTACACGCCATTTGGCGATTCATGGTCATCCCAATTTCCTGGGCTCCGGAATAGGCCTTAGCCGTTGGGCATCCTCCGTCCGGCAGGTGCCTCTTCTCTCTTTAGAAAGGGATAACGTTCGATAGGCTCCAATTCCGAACAGACACTTCAGCCAGAGACGGCCAAGTACCCGCCAATATCCCCAGCCGACTCGCGCCAGCGTAAAAGAGGACATACCCATATCGGGTGTACGATTAATCCAGGAAATCGGCACTTCTTTGACCTGGTATCCCATTAAGAGAGGTTGCAATCCCGTCTCGGCATTGACGGCAAACCAGGGTTCAAGCAATTGGAGCTGGTCCACCACCTCGCGGCGAAACAATTTGAGGTTATTCGTCAGGTCACGAAAGCGGCGAAACAGGAGGAGTTGGGCAATGAGATGAAAGCCGCGGTTGGCAAGGATTTTACCAAAAGGATAATTAAGCAAAACACTGTGCCGGGAAAACCGGCTGCCAACAACAACATCGTACCCTTCCACTGCAGCGTCGAACAGCTCGGAAAGATCGGGCAGGAGATGCTGAAAATCACAGTCCATGGTCAGGACGTAGCGACCTGTCGCCGCCCGATAGCCATCGCGCAAAGCACGCCCTACTCCATTGGGCCCGGTACGGGAGAGGAGGCGAATCCTGGAATCTTTTTCGGCTAGGCGTCGAATGACGGTGGCTGTTCCATCTCTACTATTATCATCAACGAGAATAATTTCATAAAGATAATCATCATAGAAACGCCTCAGTCCTTCTACGAGGGGAGCGACATTCATTTCTTCGTTATAACAAGGAACGACAACGGAGAGGGACTGGCTGAGTTCCTTGTGCAGGGCAAGCGAGACCGCTGGCCTTTCGACCGCACGCGGGGGTTTTTGGCCATGGACTAAAATGGATCCGGCCAATGTCCGGATTCCTGGCGCGTTTTCCAGGATGATCGAAAGATTGCGGAATAACCAGACGAATCGAGGAGAAAGAGGCGCAAACACAAAATCATTAAACACGGCAAAGACTCTGATAAATCCGACTTCCGACATTAGTTCATATAATTGACGGCGACTGAGAAGCGATCGAGGATCGGACCGGCCCAACAGACCATTGAGCCCGCGACGGATTTTGAGCACGACATTCCATGGGTTACTTTCATAAAACAAAACTTGTCCACCCGGCTTCAAAAGTCCGTGGGCCTCCTGAAGGATGGACGCGCAGTTGCGCTGATCGAGCAAATCCATTGCGACGATGAAATCGAATTGCCGTCCTTTCAAGGTTCCCGGGAACGATTCGGCGGTGACCATTTCTACCGGTTCCTGGCAGTCAACGGAACTTCTGCTGGAAGAATCGAAGGTCACGGCCGTGATGGGATTTCGACCGTGGGTAACCTGAATAAGTTGCCGGATGAACAACCTCCGGCCACACCCGATCTCGAGGATACTTTGTCCGGGCAGGAGATGAACCATATGCCGGAATGTCTGCGCGCGCCAGCGCAAACGATCTGACGCAATTGGATCCCGCCGCGTAAAATACTCGTCACGGGTCTTCTCACGAAGGGCAAGGGTCTGGAGCATGGATCCGTCAGAGGTGCTCATAGAAGTCTTTCACTCAGGCCTCCGAACAGTCCAGGCCTCAACAATGTCATGGAACACATCGTCGAGCGACTTGGTCACCGACCACTTCGGATAGTGGCTCTGAAATCGGGACAGATCGCTGATATAGCAGATGTGATCTCCTGAACGGGGCTGATCGACGTACTCGTACTGCATCCTCTTCCCTGTCAACGCTTCTACCATGTCGAAGGCTTCCAAGATGGAACAGGAATTCGCTCGCCCGCCTCCCATGTTGTAGACTTCTCCGCATCGGGGATTGGCATAGATCTCTTCAATGGCCCGGGCAACATCGAAACTGTGTATGTTGTCCCTCACCTGCTTCCCCTTATACCCATAGATTCGATAGGTCTTTCCACTCAACTGCGTCTTGACCAGATACGACAGGAATCCGTGGAGTTCGACGCCTGAATGGTTCGGACCAGTCAGGCAACCACCGCGGAGACAGTGCGTCTTCATGTCAAAGTAGCGGCCATACTCTTGCGTCAACACATCAGCTGCCACTTTTCCTGCTCCGAATAATGAATGCTTCGAACGGTCAATCCGCATCGCTTCCGTCACGCCCTGGTAATCTTCTCCATTGGCATAGTCCCATCGTCGATCCAGTTCCTTTAAAGGCAACTCATTGGGCGCATCACCATAAACCTTGTTAGTGGACATGAAGACGAAGACAGCTTCCGGACAATGTTGGCGGGTCATCTCCAAAATATTGAGGGTTCCGGTCGCGTTGACGTCAAAATCATCGAACGGTCGACGGGCCGCCAAATCGTGACTGGGTTGGGCGGCACAATGCACAATAAGATCAAATGGAGCGTGATCCTTATAAAAACGAGAGAGTCCTTCACGGTCACGAATATCCAGTTGATGATGTTGAAAATGGCGCGTGCTCTGACGCAGGCGTTGAAGATTCCACGTGGTGTCCCCTTCCGGTCCGAAAAAATCCGCACGCATATTATTGTCTATTCCAAGGACACAGCCGGCACGGCTGTCAAAAAAGCTCACGAGTTCAGACCCGATGAGGCCACTGGAACCCGTAATAAAGACTTTCATAACAATAGTTGATCCTCTCTTGAGTCCATTACGCTTTTTTCATGGACATGGCAGAAATGAACAATGACGAAAATATGGTCCCCGCTCCCATAATCACCAGTGTTGCGCCGAACGAGACCCATTCCGGTGTGCGCAAAGGCCCAAAACTCGACTGGATCCATTCAAAGACGAGGACACTGAGGATCGCTCCACCAACCAGAAGAAGGAGGAAACCACAAAATAATCCCGTTTCCAACTTGAACCACTCATAAAATCCGGCCAGGCCTGGATTGTCTGCATCGAAACGGCGGCTCCAGGAATAGGTTTTGGCGTGCAACCAGAGGTTGAGAATTTGAAATCCGGTGACGCTGAAGATCGTCCCGAATATCCCGGTCACTGTACCGAGCGGTTCTCCATGGAAACGGACCAAGCCTGCCAGTGACAGGAAATGGGCGCCAAGTCCAAGCGAGATCGCGAACAGTCCCGGTATAAGGAACACTTTATTCGGACAATAAATCAGCATCATCCGCAGGCTGCGCCACCCGTCCCGGAATGTTCGCAGTTTCGATTCACCTTTGCGCTCATGTAGTCGGATTGGAATCTCAGTCGACTTCAAGTGAGCTAACCCCGCGTTGATGGCTAGCTCGAGGTTAAATTCCATTCCGGGGCTGACCGGTTTAATCTGATCATAGGCCTTACGGCTGAACGCCCGAAAGCCGCAATACACATCCGTATACGTGGTTTTAAACAGGATATTGAGGATGGCCGTGAGGAGTGGGTTTCCCAAAAATCGATGCAGGAAAGGAATCGAGGTTGGTCCTCCTTGGAGATACCGGCTTCCAGTGACAAAGTCGTACCCTTCATCGAGTTTTTCTAGAAAAGTCGGGATGAGGGTGAAGTCGTAGGTATCGTCGGCATCACCCATGACGAGATAGGTTCCCCTGGCACTTGAAAAACCTTTCAAGTAGGCATTGCCATATCCACGTTCCGGCTGATGGACAACTTGGACACCCATGCTCTTTGCAATGGCAACCGACCGGTCTGTGGAGCCATTGTCGCAGACGATGATTTCGCCATGAATTTTTGCCTGAGAAAGAGTTGCCTGTATTTTCTGAATGCACGCTCCGATGGCCGCCTCTTCGTTCAGGCAAGGCATCACAACAGAGAGCAACGGACTCGACTCTTTTTGAATTGTGTTAATCATTGCTGTTTTTTCAAGGATACAGCCTGCAAGGAGGCATTGCTTGTGACGAGAAACAATAGATGATCATCAATTTTCGCACGCAACTCAATATGGTACGGTGCCGATGCCAGTTCAGTAAGGAGCCAGTTTAGCCCCCCTGGGCGTCCGCCGTTTACATAAACAAGAAATCTAGGTTGTTCCTCAAGGTACTGAGAATATTCTTCAATATGGAAACCAAACCACGGTTTTAGATCTAGAATCCCTCGATCCACCGTATCGTATCCGAGGTGCCGCAAGGATGCCTTAGGATCTGCCAGATAAACTAGACGAGATGACAGTTCATGAGGAGCATACTGTGATAACATCATGAAGGAATGAGCATCGGAAATGACTACGGGGAAACTGATGATTGGTTCACGTGTGATCAATTCGTAGACTTTCCCTAGGGACGCTTCCGGCGTACTATGTATGCTGCGAACAAATAACATGCCAAACCCCGTGAATAACAGCAATAAAAAGGCTACCCCCACGACAGGCTGTCCTTGAAAAAGACGCCAGAACGCCACAGCCATCAGGACACTGACTCCAAGCACCATGGGTAAGGCATACCGAAAAGTAAATGCCCCTGTTGTGAGCAGTGTCGCCACTATGGCAATGAATGGGAGCACGACAAACCCACATGTCACTGCGACCTCCTGGAGAGGAACGCGAGAGTGTTTTACGAGAGTTGGATGGCGTACCTCCAAAGAAAGCGTCAGCGAATAAGCCCCGCTAATAAGCAGGACTGCGAGAACAAGCAAAGGTGTGGGCATCAGCAGGACTGCATAGGCTTCCGGAATCGAATGCAAACTTGGCCGAGCCCAAAAACCTTGGGAATAGGTTCTGGCTTGTTCAATGAGAGGCGCTAAAAACACCAATGGGGATAGCGCACTCAACATCGCGAACCAGATGGGCCAATCAACACGACGCCGAACCATTGAACGCACGAGCTCACCGATACCTAATGGGACAAACACAAAAACAGCATAGTAGTGGCTACACACAGCGCTAGCCAAACTCGCAGCAAGCCCAGGCACAGTTAATTTCCGAGATCGTCCCTGCGTTGCCTGTAGCCAGAAAAACCATGCAAGTGCTGAAAAACCCAACACCAATCCGTACGGCCTTGCTTCAAAACTATAAAAATTTGCTCCCGTCACAAACAGAAAAACCATCGCGACAAATCCATATAATCCCTCAGTTTGACGTGCGACGATGGAAAAGACGCAGAGCCCGGCCACCCACACCCCGACCATTTCCGGCAAGCGAAGGGCCCATTCCTGGACACCGAACACGGCAAGCGACCATCGGGTCAGCACATAGAATGGGAAGGGATTCTGGTCTGCGCCCGTTAGTAACGCTGACCAGATACCAGAGAGCGTGGGTGCCTGGGCGATAAAGTAGGTGAACAGTTCGTCATTCCACATAGGCTTGCGCGAGGCCAATAAGCTTGTTGTCACAAAATAAACCAATGACACGCCACCCAGCAGCAACAACTTCTTCCGTTCGCACGTATCCCGCAAAGCTTTCGCACAGTCATCGAGCCATTGCATCGCTCGGACGAGAATCGGTGACTGTTCCCGCGGACTCGGATTAACCGGCTTCATGAAGCTCATTTTCCTCTGGGGATTTTTCAGGAACGAACAGCACTGACCCCGCCTCAGGCTGCACGGCGCCAGCTTGAAGGTGGACGCGTTCATAAATTTCGAACGCCTGTTCATGCCGTTCTCCAGTTTCTGTCATGATGTCATCGCTGTAGACGCGTTTCCAGTTATCGGGAAATCTCTCGACTATTCGTTTGGTGAAGCGCTTGCTATCAATAGCCAGGCCTTCGTCAAGAATGAGATAGGTCACCGGCACGGAATCCATAAGTTGCTGCGCCTTGAAGGGGTTGGATTCGAAAGGAATCATGACCGCCTTGTTTCCCGTTCTTAAATATGCCCAATGTGGCATCGACACGGCAATGATGTCACTGGCGTTCGCATGCACCAACAGCCAATCAAGGCCAGCATCTAAGGCACGAAAAGCATCCATATAGAAAAAAAGACGATAGCTGACTGTGTGTCCTTGACGATTGTTGAATTGCACAGATTGATGCCTTATGGCATATACCGCGCCAACGGTAACGATTTGTTGTGCAATAATGCCGATGACCACCAAATAGACCATCGTACGGCTCACCACCTTCCATGCAGTTGAACGGCCTTGCTGAAGCCAACTGAGCAACCACTTGACGGCCATGCATAAGGATAAGGCCAGCAATGGGACAATGGGAATCAGATAGCGAATAAATTGCCCTGGCCATGGAGTGAGAAACATGATCAATAGCGAACTCCCCACACAAAGCGAAACGACTGCATGACGGCGGATAACAAGAATCGCTGTCCCAAAGAGAACGAGCCCCCCCAGCGCAAACAAAGGGATATCTACAATCCACGATGGTCCCAAAGGGATTCCGGTTTGCTTATTGATCGCTTCCCACTCTATTTCCCACACACGTCTTGTTGTGCTCACAGATTCTCCTATGTATCTCGGCACTACCATCACATTGTGGATGAATCGATTGATCCGATCCACGACCGTGGCATATCCTAATGCTGGATCAAAAGGGTCAATGAGGGAAGAATTTTTTGCGTAACTAACGTTGTAGAACATGTAATCGGCACGCTGATATGCATAGGCCGGATGCTCATACTCCATACTGGTTTCAACATAGTGCACATAGGAGAACCACGCGACAACTGGAACCAATCCCACCACGGTTCGGATAACCGCGGTCCTCCACTCCTTTTTCCAAAGTCCCTCGCCAATCCAAATTGCGAGAAGCACGATCCCTGCTGTACGTGACGCAAACGCTGTAATGGCAAAAACTCCCGCCCATGGTCTGGATGGCCAACTTTTTTCACGTGTATAGACAAGCAGAAATCCAACGGTGAGCAAGCCATAAAGCATGTCAGGGAAACACAAATCAGACAGAAAGAACATTTGTACATTAAAGAGGCACACGAATGTCCCAAAAAAGGCAAAGGAACTCGAAAGGTACCGTCGCAGGAGCATATGTATCGCAAAGATATAAATAGCAAAAA
>JAOUGQ010000240.1 GCA_029865515.1 Nitrospirota bacterium | reverse complement strand
CGCTGGCTGTTTGAGCAACTCGAAGAACTCAACGGTACCGATAAGAGTCCCGCCTCCCTTGCCGGAGTGGAAGCCGTCGGCCACCGGGTGGTGCATGGAGGAGAGCGATTTTCCCAGCCTGTCCTGATCACTGATTCGGTGATGGGCGAAATTAATGCACTCAGCGAACTAGCCCCTTTGCACAACCCTGCGTGCCTCGAAGGGATTCGGGGAGCCAGAGCCATCCTGGGCCCGCAGGTTCCAATGGTGGCGGTGTTCGACACGGCCTTCCATCAAACCATGCCCACTCATGCAAAAGTGTATGCCCTTCCCTATGAGTTGACCAATCGGCATCACATTCGTCGATACGGATTCCACGGCATTGCGCATGCCTCTCTGGCTGGAAGTTATTTCCATAAAACAGGAAAGCCTACAGAAAATTCCCGACTGATCACCTTGCAACTCGGCAATGGATGTTCAATATCTGCAATTCACAATGGCCAATCCGTGGAGACCTCTATGGGATTCACCCCGTTAGAAGGTCTGGTGATGGGAACCAGATGCGGTGATCTCGACCCTTCAATCGTGAGTTACCTCTGCCAAAAAGAAAAAGTGGAACCATCAGAAGTGGACCGCTGGTTAAATGAACAATCCGGCCTTCTGGGACTTTCCGGAAGGACGAACGATATGAGGGAATTACTGCAAGCGGCCGACCGTGAACAGCATGAACCATCGCAATTGGCCATTGAGGTGTTTTGCTATCGTGTCAAAAAATATCTTGGCGCCTATCTTGCCGTTCTGGGCGGAGCGGACGCCATCGTATTCGGAGGAGGAATCGGCGAGGCGGCTCCCGCTATTCGGCACAGGATTTGCGAGGGAATGGAATGGTGCGGATTACGATTGGACCCCGCCCGCAATAGCGCAGCCATCGGACTTCAACCGGGAGATGTCACCCCAATCAGTCAGGATGAACAACCCTTAGAAGTGTATGTCGGAGCTGCGGATGAGGAAGCCTGGATTGCCCGGGAGACGGCATGCTGCCTCAGAGCAACTCCGTAGCTCCTGACCGTTCTCCCTGAGCATGGAGCGCCACATTCATAATTATCGCAGTGGGTTTTTAGGCTTTTTGATGCAATTGTAAGGAGGTCAGCATGGCAAATCCCTTATCCAAAAAAGAACTGGACTTGATCGATGCTTATTGGCGGGCCGCAAATTATCTGTCAGTCGGACAAATTTATCTGTATGATAACCCCTTATTGAAAAAAAAATTGACCAAAGAACATATCAAGCCGCGGCTCTTGGGTCACTGGGGAACCACGCCGGGATTGAATTTTCTTTACGCCCACCTGAACCGGTTAATCAAAAAACACGACTTGAACATGATTTACATTACGGGACCTGGACATGGTGGGCCTGGCCTGGTGGCGAATGCTTACCTAGAGGGGACGTATAGCGAGGTGTATCCGAACATCTCACAGGATGAAGAAGGGTTGAAGCGCCTCTTCACCCAATTTTCGTTTCCCGGCGGTATTCCTAGTCATGTCGCTCCTGAAACTCCTGGCTCGATTCATGAAGGTGGCGAGTTGGGCTATGCCGTCTCCCATGCCTATGGTGCGGCATACGACAATCCCGATCTGATCGTGGCTTGCGTGGTCGGTGATGGGGAGGCAGAAACCGGACCGCTTGCGACAAGCTGGCATTCCAATAAATTCTTGAATCCGGTAACCGATGGTGTGGTCTTACCGATTCTCCACCTCAACGGCTACAAAATTGCCAATCCCTGTGTCCTCGCCAGAATCAGCCACGAAGAGCTGGATCACTTGTTCCGCGGGTATGGGTATACGCCGTATTTCGTTGAGGGGGATGACCCCATGAAGATGCATCAACTCATGGCCGATACGCTCGACATCGTGACCAAAGAAATCCAAACCATTAAGGCGGATGCGCGAAAAAAAGGAGTCACGAAGCGACCACTCTGGCCCATGATCGTTCTCCGCACCCCAAAGGGTTGGACCTGCCCTAAGGAAATTGACGGCAAAAAAACCGAAGGGTACTGGCGTTCTCACCAAGTCCCGATGGGAGAGATGCATGAAAAACCTGAGCATGTGCGAATTCTTGAAAAATGGATGAAGACGTACAAGCCGAATGAACTATTTGATAAGAATGGACAGCTGAACCCTGAACTGGCAGACCTGCCACCCAAAGGGGAGCGACGAATGAGCGCCAATCCGCATGCAAATGGCGGGTTGCTGCTTAAGGACCTGCGCATGCCGGATTTCCGCAGCTATGCGGTAAAGGTGCCATCCCCTGGATCAGTAACCGCCGAGTCCACCCGAGTGATGGGATCATTCCTGCGAGATGTCATGAAGCAGAACCTGAGCAGCAAAAACTTTCGACTGTTCAGTCCTGACGAGAGCAACTCGAATCGCTGGCAAGACGCATTGGAGGTGACCAACCGTACCTGGATGGCCGACACCTTTCCCTACGACGATCACTTGGCTCCTGACGGCCGCGTGATGGAAATGCTCAGCGAACACCAGTGCCAGGGATGGCTGGAGGGCTATCTGCTCACGGGCCGGCATGGCTTCTTCTCCTGTTACGAGGCATTCATCCATATCATCGATTCCATGTTCAATCAGCACGCCAAGTGGCTGAAAGTATGCGACGAAATCCCCTGGCGGCGACCAATCGCTTCGCTGAATTATCTGCTCTCATCCCACGTGTGGCGTCAGGACCACAACGGGTTCAGTCATCAGGATCCTGGGTTTATCGATCACGTCATCAATAAGAAGGCAGACGTGGTTCGGGTCTATCTGCCGCCGGATGCGAACTGCCTGCTCTCCGTGACCGACCACTGCCTTCGGAGCCGGAACTATGTCAACGTCGTGGTGGCCGGGAAACAACCGGCCCCACAGTGGCTGACCATGGATCAGGCCATTAAGCATTGCTCCGCTGGTCTCAGCATATGGGAGTGGGCGAGTAATGATCGTGGAGGCGAACCCGACGTGGTGATGGCTTGTTGTGGCGATGTCCCGACACTGGAAACGCTAGCCGCCGTAGATCTCCTTCGGATCCACGTGCCGGAATTAAAGGTTCGTGTCATCAATGTGGTGAACCTCATGAAGCTGCAACCTCAGAGTGAACACCCGCATGGATTGAGCGACAAGGACTTCGACGCGCTGTTCACGAAAGACAAGCCGATTATCTTTGCATTTCACGGATACCCTTGGCTTATTCACCGGCTCACCTATCGCCGAACCAATCACAAAAATCTGCATGTGCGTGGCTATAAGGAAGAGGGCACGACCACCACGCCGTTCGACATTTGTGTGATGAATGATCTGGATCGCTTCCATTTGGTGGACGATGTGATCGACCGCGTGCCGAAACTCGAAACTCGGGCGGCATACGCCAAGCAGGCCATCCACGACAAGCTCATCGAGCACAAACAGTACATTGCCAAATATGGCGACGACATGCCGGAAATAAGCGGCTGGCAATGGGGGCAGCACGGGACCACCGGGCGAAGAAAAAGCTCCACGGAAGCCGACAACGTCTAAAGGAAGGTGAATCATCAAGAGGAGACGGATGGCTGTATGAATCGTAAAAGCTCTTTTCAGAACGTTTTGCGCGCGTGCACAACTAAAGGAGGGTAACAGACATGCCTAAAAAAAAGAACGATCAGCCTGAATCGAAACTCAAACGAAAAAAATACGAGAGGGAACTGCGTGGGCTTCAGGCCGAGCTTTGCCACCTTCAGGCCTGGGTGAAAGCCAAAGGCCTGCGGATCATGGTGGTCTTTGAAGGTCGCGACGGGGCCGGAAAGGGAGGCACGATTCGCGCGATCACCGAGCGTGTGAGCCCACGCATATTTCGCCTCGTGGCGCTCCCTGCCCCGTCCGACCGGGAAAAAAGCCAGATGTACATTCAGCGCTACATGCAGCATTTTCCGGCAGCCGGAGAAATTGTTATCTGGGACCGCAGTTGGTACAACCGGGCCGGGGTCGAACATGTCATGGGCTTCTGCACCAAGGAACAGTACGAAGGCTTTCTCGAACATGCCCCGAATGTCGAATGGTATATGACAAAGTCCGGGATCATTTTGATCAAGTACTGGCTCGAAGTCAGCCACGAGGAACAGAGGCGCCGTTTCGAGGCCCGGGTGGAGGATCCGGTGCGCCAGTGGAAGCTCAGCCCCATGGATCTGCCGTCACTTGAGAAATGGTACGAATACTCGCGCGCACGAGACCGAATGCTGGAGGCCACGGATTCACAACATGCCCCCTGGTACATCGTGCGGTCGGACAATAAGAAGCGGGCACGCCTCAACTGCATCAGCCATCTGCTCAGCCTGGTTCCCTACAAAAAGTTGAAGCGAGACAAAGTGAAGCTGCCCGATCGATCGAAGAAATACGAGTATGACGACCAGGCGACACTGAAGGGGAAAACGTTTATCCCGGAGAAATACTGAAAGACGTCTTGAATGAGGTACATGATGCCGGACAACCAATCTGACCAACTCTCCATCAACACTATCCGCACCTTGTCCATGGACGCGGTCCAGGCGGCGAACTCAGGACTTTCCGGCACTCCAATGGCACTGGCGCCGGTGGCGCACCGTTTATGGAAACGCTTTCTGCAGTTCGATCCCGACGACCCGATATGGCCCAACCGGGACCGCTTTGTCCTGTCCGCCGGCCATGCTTCCATGTTTCCGTTTTGTTGTATTCTCTGCTGCATCTCTGTGAGGTCAAGGCCGTCAATGCCAAATACGAACGGCTGGGTGACCTCTCGGTGACGCTGGACGATATCAAGCGGTTTCGCCAATTG
>JAOUGQ010000020.1 GCA_029865515.1 Nitrospirota bacterium | reverse complement strand
GCCTTATATTCGGCGCCAGGGAAATGATGTACTTGTGCCCGGCAGGCTTCCCAACTCTCAAAGATGCCGGGCATTCGGCCTCGGCGAACCCCATAGAATTTCATGGATGGTGATGTTGTGGAAAGTTGTAAGAGAAGCTTTCTTGTCCAGGACAGATTCGTAACCTGGCCTCTCTTCTTGGAGCCTGTCCTGAGTATTTGACTATCGGTTGGCTCCACCTTGTAGCGTCTTTATTTTACCTTTTGCAAGGTCAACTTTTGTCGATTCCTCTGGTTTGTCCTCTGCCAATATTAAAAACGTTTCATATTCTTGGATCGCACGTTTGGGGTTGAGCGATTCATAGGCTTCAGCCAAATTAAATCTGGCTTGAGCATAGTCTGGCTGTAAGGCCAATGCCTGCTCATAGGTTTCAATTGCTTTTGGCAATTCTCCCAATTGTGCCAGGACCGATCCATAACTATTCAAGATTCCGGCAGAGTGCGGCTGGATGCCCAGCGCCTGTTGTAAAGCCGTTTTTGCCTCAGGTAATCGCCCCATACTTCGAAAGGCCAACCCAAGACGATGATGGGCTTCTGCTAGCTGCTTCTTATCGGGTAATCCATGTTGAATGGATTTTTGGTAGGCGTCCAGGGCGGTATCTGCGTGTTTATTGCCGCACGATGCGAATAAGGAAATTTCCCCTCTGGCAAATTGCTGAAGTCCTAAAAAATCCTTTTCGGACCCTAATTGACCACTAGCCACCTTGAGATCTTGCCGCGGGGAATCCGGGTCATCGATGTATGAGAGAAATTTTTGATGACTGCCGTCTAAGAGTGTTTCATATGGGTCAAGGACGAAAACTGCCATCACCAGTTGGTCATTCTGCCCTGGAGTGTGACGGATGAAATATTGATGCGTAGTGGTGGCTTCTCCGGTTCGATACAATGTGCCAGAATCGGGAGCTTCCCCTTTTAGAATCTGCGAGGAGTGGAAAAAAAACTCACGAGCCGGCGGTAATTGAGAGAGGGTATGACGAAGCTTCGGATAGCTATCCAAAGATAGGCCATGGGGAAATACGGTGATAACACCCACAAGAGTCTGGTCTTCATTGAACATGAACCATTGCCCTTGCTTATTGGGAGATGTGACCTCTTGAAAAACTTCTTTTCCTCCTCCCCAAGGGAATTCCTTTCCCCCGGTTTTTAGCCAACTGGTTTGGGCTTCTGCTTTGGTTTGGCACAATGCGGTTTTTCCTAGGAGATCGAGGTCACTTTCAGAGGGGGGAAGGGGGGAAGGAGGGGGCGAACCGGCGCAATGTGTGAGTAAACCGAAAAGCAGGAAGGCTTTAAGGAAATTTGTTGTCGCTGTATTTTTGTGCGGGCGGTGGTTGTATTGGATATTTCTAAGAATCATCGCTGGCCCTCGAAAATTTGTATGTGATGGGGCGCACATTAAGGTCGCAGGACTTGTTTGAAGCCAAGGCCGGTAGTTGGGGAAAAGTTCAAAATCAAGAAGGCTCTGCTCCTACTCGATGAGGTTGGGAAGATGTTGTGGGCGTGAAGAAAATAATCCAGGAAAGATGGATTGAGATGTCTCTGGTGGGCGATACTGGGATCGAACCAGTGGCCTCTTCCGTGTGAAGGAAGCGCTCTCCCACTGAGCTAATCGCCCACGCGGGTCAATTTATCACAATGTTGCTGAGGGAGCAACGCAGTCGGCATGGCAGACAATGGGTATCTTGACGGTTACGGAAAGTGTGGAGTAGGCTGAAATCAGGTGTTTCATCGACTTTGTCAAGGAGGTGCACCATGGACAAGCAGGATCGAAAATATGATTCTCGAAAAACCAGCTCTCCCAAAGAATCCGAAAACGTGCAGGCTGATCCAAAAGTTGCAGAAACCGGCCAGCGTTTGAAAGAAGAAATGGATGATTTGGTTGATGAAATTGATAAGGTCTTAGAAGAGAATGCTGCTGAATTTGTGAAAAATTATGTGCAAAAAGGCGGAGAATAAATGATTGTTGTTTGAGCCTTGAGATTACACTCCTGCCTTCTTCATTGCCCCATCTGATTTATTGACGATCCTTTACCCCCCACCTACTTGCTCTTAGTCTTAGCCTGATTGTAAGTGCAGGTCTTTCGCCCTCTCGTACAGCTCCTTAACTTAAAAATCGATCACGTGTTTGATGAACCCTTTGGGTGGGAGTGAAGCCACCGGAAGTTATTGTCTGTTTTATGTAGGGGCCTAGTGGGAGGCGTGAGGAATGAGGACCACTGCCCGGAGGGGAGAACCTCAGCAATTTTCTCTATTTTTTGTTATGATTCGTAGGTTATTTCTCCAGACATCCTGATGAGGGATTGAAGCAATGGGCGTGATGCATCTGACAGATATTGAGCAGCTGATGGATCAGGTAAAAGCCTATTACCCGGAAGCTGATACCGGCCTTATTCGACGAGCGTATGACTATTCCGCCAAAGCTCACGAAGGCCAAACTCGGCAAACGGGTGAGCCCTATGTACAGCACCCGTTAGCGGTCGCAGGAATTTTGACCTTTTTGAAATTGGATGTTCCCGCGATTGTCGCGGGGCTTCTGCATGACACTCTTGAAGATACTGTGGCGACCAGGGCCGAATTAGAGAAGGAATTCGGGAGCGATGTGGCTCGATTAGTTGAAGGTGTCACAAAAATTGGGCAAATTCCTTTTAAGACCTATGAAGAAAAGCAAGCTGAAAATTTCCGGAAAATGGTTCTCTCCATGGCCGATGATATTCGAGTGGTGTTTATCAAATTGGCAGACCGACTGCATAATATGCAGACCCTCGAGGCTTTGTCGGATGATAAGCGCAGAAAAATTGCTCAAGAAACGATGGAAATCTACGCTCCTTTGGCCAACCGGCTTGGGATGAGTTGGATTAAGCAACAGTTAGAGGACCTGTGTTTTCAATACTTGCAACCGGATGCCCATGCTCACTTGAAATTGCGTTTGGCCAAAAAGGATGAGGAGCGGCAGGAATATATTCAATCCCTGATTCGCCTGGCTCAGGAGGCGCTTTCGGAATCAGGTCTTCCCGGGCAAATTGATGGGCGTCCCAAGCACCTCTTCAGTATCTATCAGAAGATGGAGCGTCGGTCAGTCTCTTTTGATGAAATTTATGATTTGACGGCCATTCGCATTGTGACGGATACCAAAATGAATTGTTATGCCATTTTGGGCTTGATTCATTCCATCTGGCCTCCAGTCCCTGGCCGCTTTAAGGACTATATCGCTACTCCCCGTTCGAACCTGTATCAATCGTTACACACCACCGTGGTTGGTCCCCAAGGGGAGTATGTGGAATTCCAAATCCGGACGGCGGATATGCATCGAATTAATGAATATGGTGTGGCGGCTCATTGGCTCTATAAAGAGCCTGGGAAAGTTGGCGGGCGCGACGAACAGGTGTTCAGCTGGCTCAGGCAGTTTGTGGAGTGGCATAAGGATCTTGCCGATAACCGCCAGTTTATGGATTCGGTCAAATTGGATTTATTCCACGATGTGGTCTTTGTCTTTACGCCCAAGGGAGAAGTGCGGGAGGTTCCGGTGGGGGCGACTCCCTTGGACTTTGCTTATGCGATTCATACGGAAATCGGGGACCACTGTGTCGGGGCGAAAATTAATGGAAAATTAGTTCCTCTCCGTTACCAATTAAATAGTGGCGATATGGTGGAAATTCTGACCTCTCCCTCACAGGTTCCTCATAGGGGTTGGTTGAAATTTGTACGAACCTCCAGGGCGAAAACTAAAATCAAACATTGGTTTAAGATTGAAGAGCAAAAACGGGCATTGGAACTTGGGCGACGTCTGTTGGAGCAAGAATTTCGACGGCAGGATTTTCCTGCCGCGCAATCGCTGAAATCTGATCGTTTATTGTCTATGGCCAAAGTGAAGGGCTGTGAGACGGTTGATGAACTGATCCGCCTGGTTGGGTACGGCCGGTTGGCCCCTGGTCAAATTGTAAGTCATTTTCACGAAGGGGCTGAACAAAAGCCTCCGTTTTCCAGTAAGGGTGAACCTCCCTCTCCTCATCAAAAATTACCTGGTCTCCTTCAAGAGGGTTCTGTCAAATTTGGAGGAACCAAAGATGTCTTGATGCAACTCTCCAAGTGTTGCAAACCTGTTCCAGGTGAGCCGATTCGCGGGTATATTACCCGGGGGAGGGGCTTGACCGTTCATGCAATAGATTGCCCCAACTTCCAATCATTGGAATGGGATCATAATCGCTTGGTGGAGGTGGAATGGGATACGGAGCTCGAAGGAACCCATTCGGTTGAAGTATCAGTATTAACGCTGGATCGACCAGGAGTATTAGCCAAGGTCTCCGCGGGAATTTCTCAGTGTCAGGCCAATATTACCAGGGCGGAAATTTCTACTAGAGAGGACCGCAAAGCAGTATTGGATTTTGTCATAGAAGTAAAGAATACTGCGCATTTAGAGTTGATTCTTCAGGAAATACAACGTGTTGACGGGATTCTTTCCGCTAAACGAGTTCGAGGCTGGCTGGGGAAAGGCGGAAACGGCTAATAGGGAATATGGTTCTTGGGAACGGAGATCGTTAACTGATTTCCAGGAAGAAGTTCTAGTTCCTCGGCCATTCCGGCTTTAAGTTCGAGGACCTGCCATGATTTTTTGTGGGAGTAATACCGTGGGCAGTGATCATCTGTTCTGGTACAAATGGGAACGTGCGATTCAATATGGATAATTATTCCTGTTTTGTCCAACCATAATATATCAAGTGGAATTTTGGTATTTTTCATCCAAAAGGTCCAATATCCCAATTCAGGAAATTGGAATAGCATCCCCTCATCCGGTGCGATTGAAGGCCGGTACATTAGGCCTTTGGCTCTTTTGTCTGGAGTATCTGCAATCTCGGCAAAAATGATGGCGCCCTTTGGAGTAGAAATGCTGGCAAGTTCTTTTCCCTGTAAGCTGGCTGTTTCTCCCCAAGCATTCTGGTAAGGTATTATGCCTTTCCACGAACTAATGGCTAGAGGAAAAAGGATAATCCAAACCAATAAATGGAAATTCAGAGGACATCCCGATTTTTTTTGAAGGCGAGCGAGGCGGTGGATTAGAAAGGTTTTCATTCTTTTTACTTGAATGTGGCTCGGGGAGAGATAATTTGTCAAATAGGATTTTCCTTGGATGTAAGAAATAAAGACAACTCGTGGGTCTTGACCAGACCGTCTTTGGAAATTATAATGATTCGTTTACAGGTAGGGTAAATTTTTTCCGCTCCTGTTTTTTAAGAAAAACACTAAGTTTTTTGTTGTTGATCTGTACATACAGGGGCTTATTTTTGCCTTGTCTGTCTTCACTTCAAAGAGATCTTCATCTTAATAAATTCCATGATGTAATTCAAAAACGTTTTACGTAGAAGACGGTCCTACTCATTCAAAGGGCAGGTACCCAAGCGGTCAACGGGGGCAGACTGTAAATCTGCTGCCATCGGCTTCCAAGGTTCGAACCCTTGCCTGCCCACCATGACCGATTATTGAAGAGGATCCCAGATACTGGAAGTTACAGTGATGAGAGATAAATTTAAATTGGAAATAAAAATAAGTTGTAGGGGGATTAAACGGAACTGCGGGCGTAGCTCAGTGGTAGAGTTCCAGCCTTCCAAGCTGGCTGTCGCGGGTTCAAATCCCGTCGCCCGCTCCATAGGTTTAGGGTGGGCTTAGTTTGAGTGCCTTTTTGAGGCGGATGTCTTCACGAGGGAACAAGATAGAGCCCATGTAGCTCAGTTGGCAGAGCACGTCCTTGGTAAGGACGAGGTCACGCGTTCGATCCGCGTCGTGGGCTCCAGCAATTATGGGATTTATGGAATTAATTTTAGATTTTCAAGGAGAGGTAGGGCATGGCGAAGGCGAAATTTGAGCGGAAGAAGCCGCATGTCAATGTAGGGACAATCGGGCATGTCGACCATGGGAAGACGACGTTGACTTCGGCTTTAACCAAGGTGATGGGCGATACGGGTAAAGCCAAGTTCATTCCCTACGATGAGGTGGCGAAGGCCAGCGAGAGTCAGGGGCGACGGGATCCGACGAAAATTCTTACCATTGCCATCTCGCATGTGGAGTATGAGACGGAGAATCGGCATTATGCGCATGTCGACTGTCCCGGGCACGCGGATTATGTCAAGAACATGATCACGGGCGCGGCGCAAATGGACGGGGCCATTTTGGTGGTCAGTGCGGCCGACGGGCCGATGCCGCAAACGCGGGAGCATATTCTGTTGGCGCGGCAGGTGGGGGTGCCCTATATCGTGGTCTTCTTGAATAAAGCGGACAAGGTGGAAGACAAGGAGTTGTTGGAGTTGGTGGAGTTAGAAGTGCGGGAACTGCTCAGTAAGTATGGCTTTCCGGGGGATGATGTCCCGGTCGTCATCGGGTCGGCGATCAAGGCGATTGAAGGGGATCAGAGTGAGGTGGGGGTGCCTTCGATCATGCGCTTATTGGAGGCGGTTGACACCTATATTCCAACGCCGCAGCGGGCCATCGACAAGCCGTTTCTTATGCCCATCGAGGATGTCTTTACCATTAGCGGTCGCGGGACCGTGGTAACGGGCCGGGTGGAGCGGGGGCAGGTGAAGGTGGGCGATGAAATTGAGATTGTGGGGCTCAAGCCGACGCAGACGACCATTGTCACGGGCGTCGAAATGTTCCGGAAAGTGTTGGATGAAGGGCAGGCGGGGGACAATATCGGGGCGCTCTTGCGGGGGACCAAGAAGGAAGATGTGGAGCGGGGCATGGTCTTGGCCAAGCCGAAGAGTATTACGCCGCATACCAAGTTCAAGGCGGAAGTCTATATCTTGACAAAGGAAGAAGGGGGGCGGCATACGCCGTTCTTCAATGGCTATCGGCCGCAGTTTTACTTCCGGACGACGGATGTGACGGGGGTGGTGCAGTTGAACCCGGGGGTGGAGATGGTGATGCCGGGGGATAATGTGTCGTTCACGGGAGAGTTGATCTCGCCGATTGCGATGGAGCAAGGGGTGCGGTTTGCAGTGCGAGAAGGGGGCCGAACGGTGGGAGCCGGGGTGGTCACGGAAATCGTCGCGTAAGAACATAGGGGTGTATCGATGAGAGTAATTATTTCTCTAGCTTGCGGAGACTGCAAGCGCCGAAATTATTCAACGATGAAAAACAAGAAGAACGACCCTGATCGGTTGGAAGTTAAAAAGTACTGTCGTTTTTGTCGGAAGCATAGTCCTCATAAAGAGGTGAAGTAATTGATGGTATGGGTCCTCTTGGGTTGCGTGCAGGTTGGAGGGGCATAGTGTCAACGGCTAGCACGTCGGTCTCCAAAACCGAAAGTCCGGGTTCGAATCCTGGTGCCCCTGCCATATGCCATAACGGTTCTTTGGTGGGCGCCCAGTGGCCTAAATTGTCGTCCGGATTGACTGGGGAAAGCTTGAGGAGTTAAGGCGTGTTTAAGAAAATTTGGTCTTCCGTTACGGAATTTTTGGCTGATGTTCGTGGGGAGCTTAAAAAGATTTCTTATCCCACCAGGGCTGAGACAATCGGGTCGACCACGGTTGTTCTTTTGTTCTGTCTTATCATGTCAATTTTTTTGTCTGTGGTGGATTCGTTTCTCGTTTGGTTAATCAGCAGGGTTATTTAGCATAAAAGAAGGGAATTCATGGCAAGCCATTGGTATGTCATTCACACCTATGCAGGATATGAGGGGCGGGTTCGAGCCGGTATCGTTGAGCGGGCGAATCAATTGGGAATGGCTGATTCGGTGGCGCAGGTTCTTGTTCCAACGGAAGATGTGGTGGAATTCAAGGATGGAAAGCGGCGAGCCTCTAAGCGAAAATTCTTTCCCGGTTATGTCCTGTTGGAAGCGAATGGGCCTCTCGGAGACGATGTGGTGAATATGATTAAAGAGACGCCAAAGGTCACGGGTTTTATTGGAGGGGGAGCCAGGCCGATCCCACTCGACCCCGAGGAAGTGTCGACGCTCTTAAAGCAATTGGAGTCCGGCGTGACGGCTCCCAGAGAGCTGGCGAACTTTTCCAAAGGAGACAACGTGAGGATAGTGGATGGTCCCTTTTTGGGTTTCAATGGGTTGGTGGATGAGGTGGATCAGGATCATGGACGGGTCAAGGCATTGGTCAGTATTTTTGGCCGTTCAACCCCAGTGGAATTGGCGTTTTCTCAGGTCGAGCGAGTTTAGGATTGAGTGAAATTCTCTGTTTTTTCATTTTCAGCAATACACAAGTTGATTCAAGGTAGGTGAAAGCATGGCCAAAGAAGTAACCAGTCAAATTAAATTGCAGATTCCGGCTGGGAAAGCCAATCCCGCTCCTCCTGTTGGGCCGTCATTAGGCCAGCACGGAGTGAATATCATGGAGTTTTGTAAGCAGTTTAATGCCAGGACGCAGAAGCAGGAGGGTAGCATTATCCCTGTGGTCATTTCGGTATATAAGGATCGAAGTTTTAGCTTCATCACAAAGACTCCTCCGGCATCAGATCTTCTGAAGAAGGCTGCAGGGATCATTAAGGGGTCTGGGGTTCCGCATAAAAATAAAGTCGGGACAATCACTCAGGCGCAATTAGAGGATATCGCTAAATTGAAAGTTGAAGATTTAAATGCCAGTGATATTCCTGCCGCGATGAATGTGATTGCCGGGACTGCGAGAAGCATGGGCATTACGGTTGAGGGATAAATATTGGAGAGCTTTTAACAGAAGGTATGCACCGTGGGAAAGAAATTTGAGTCGGCTTTAGCAAAGGTAACGAAGGGCTTGTATTCATTGGATGAAGCGAGTGACTTAGTCAAGCAAACCGCTTTTGCCAAATTCGATGAGACAGTCGAGATGGCTCTTTGTCTTGGGGTAGACCCCAAGCGTGCAGATCAAATGGTGCGTGGGACCACCGTTCTTCCTCATGGGACGGGCAAAAAGATTCGGATTTTGGTCATTGCGAAGGGAGAGAAGGAGCAGGAGGCGCGGGCGGCAGGTGCTGATTTCGTGGGTGGGGATGATCTTTTGCAAAAAATTCAGGATGGGTGGTTGGACTTTGATTCCATGATTGCGACTCCGGACATGATGGGTGCTGTCGGGAGAATGGGGAAGGTGCTGGGACCGCGAGGGTTAATGCCTAATCCTAAGTCCGGAACGGTGACCTTTGAGGTGGGCAAAGCCATTCAGGAAATCCGAAAAGGTCGAGTGGAATATAAAGTTGACAAGGCAGGGAATATTCACGTTCCCGTTGGAAAGGTCTCTTTTCAGGGGCAACAGATTAAAGAGAACGCTCAGGCAGTTTTTGATTCCATCCTAAAGGCCAAGCCGTCATCCAGTAAGGGGAAGTATGTCAAAAGTGCGACCTTATCCAGCACCATGGGCCCAGGCATTCATTTAGATAGTGTGGCGATTGCAAAGCAGGTAGGTTGAAAATTTAATCTCAGCAGGTGAGTTCGAGGTATGAAAAAAACTGATAAAAATGAAGCCGTGGCGACCATGCATGAACGATTCGTGAGTGCGCGGATAGCCATTGTGACGGAATGTGCAGGCATGCCCGTGAATCAAGTCAACGATTTGCGGAAAAAGCTTCGGCAGGCGAAGGCCCATTTGCATGTGGTGAAGAACACGCTTGCGGTGCGGGCTATTGGTGGGACGTCTCTTGTCCCATTGCAACCATTCTTTAGGGGGCAATCGGCCTTGGTGATTGGGTACGATGATCCTGTCCTGCCGGCAAAAGTGATACGGGATTTTATTAAAAGCGAGAAATGTGAAGAAAAGTTGCAGCTTAAAGGCGCAATTCTGGACGGGGTTGAGCTTGATCCGGCCCGCCTCTCGACTGTTGCGGATTTGCCGTCAAAGCAGGAATTGCTGTCAATGTTGCTGTCGGCCTTCCAGGGGCCGATACGCGGGTTTGTCGGAGTGTTAGGTCAAATTGTCAGAAGTATTGTTGCGGTTTTAGCCGCAATACAAGAAAACAAAACGCAGAAAGGAGAAGGGGAGATGAGTGCAACGGAGACCAAGATGTCAAAGGAAGATTTTATTAAGGCCATAGAGGGCATGAGTGTCCTGGAATTGTCGGATCTTGTTAAGGGGCTAGAGGATCGGTTTGGTGTGACAGCGGCGGCTCCGGTTGGAGTGATGGCTGCTGCGGTGGGTGCTGCCGGTGCCGCTCCTGCGGCGGAGGAAAAGACGGAGTTCACGGTGGTTCTTGGTGGCGCTCCAGCCGACAAAAAGATTCAAGTCATTAAGGTGGTCAGAGAAATCACCGGTTTGGGTCTTAAGGAAGCCAAGGACCTCGTTGAAGCTGCTCCAAAGCCGGTAAAAGAGGGTGTGTCCAAAGAGGAGTCCGAGACCATCAAGAAGAAGCTTCAAGACGTTGGTGCAACGGTCGAAGTGAAGTAGTGCTCTCTTCTTTTGAGGGTACGCAGTTCGGACTAGGAAGGTTCGAGGAGTAGCAGAAAGTGGAAGTGGCCGTTAATCCTTAAGGAGACAGGAATGGGACAACCAGCCTTTGAAGGCAGCATTCAGCGACATAGCTTTTCGAAAATTCGCACGCATATTGAGATTCCGGATTTAGTTGAAGTTCAGCGCCGTTCCTATGAAGAGTTTTTGCAGGCGGAGATTTTGCCGGATCGTCGTGAGGAGAAGGGGTTGCATGCGGCGTTTAAAAGTGTGTTTCCCATTATGGATTACAATAATTCGGCCATTTTGGAATTTTCAAGCTATTCCTTGGGAACCCCCAAGTATGACATTCGAGAATGTATTGAGCAGGGAATGACCTTTGCCGCACCTTTAAAGCTTCGGGTGCGATTGGTTGTTTTTGATCAGCAAGACAAAACCGTAAAAAATCGGGTGTTGGATGTCAGGGAGCAGGAGGTCTATGTCGGGGAATTGCCTTTAATGACTGATCGCGGCACTTTTATGGTGAATGGCACGGAGCGGGTGGCGGTTAGTCAGTTGCATCGATCGCCAGGGCCGTCCTTTGGTCATGATAAGGGTCGAACGCATTCCAGTGGGAAAGTCCTGTTCTCCGGTCGGATCATCCCTTATCGAGGGTCATGGCTCGATTTTGAATATGATGCCAGAGATATTTTGTATGTCCGGATCGATCGTCGCAGAAAGATGCCGGCAACCATTTTGTTGAAGGGTTTTGGATTTAGCACTGATGATCTTCTGAAGATGTATTATCCTGTGGAAGAGGTGCGTGTTGTTAACGGTGCATTGCTCCGCAAGCTGGATCCTGAAATTCATACGGGATTGCGGGCTCCAGCAGATCTCTTCGAGAAGGGATCAACTGAACCTTTAGTGAAAGAAGGCATGAAGCTCAACAAAACCCTTATGGGACGTATTCGTTCAGCTGGGATCAAGGAAATCCCTATTAAGAAAGAGGATTTGTTTGGCCGGGCGGTCTTAACCGAGCTTGTAGATCCAGCAACCCAAGAAGTCATTTTGGAGAAAAACCAGCGACTCACGGCCCCGGTGATGGAGCGGATTCTGGAAAGTCGAGTTGAAAGTTTTAAAGTTATTTATCTGGATAGTCCTACGACCAGTCCGGTTATTCTGGATACGTTGGAGGCCGAACGGACCAATTCAAAGGAAGAAGCCTGGGTGGAAATTTATAAACGGCTTCGACCGGGGGAGATGCCTTCCATTGAGTCCGCAAAGTTATTATTCGAAAATCTCTTTTTGAATCCCAAGCGGTATGACCTTTCCCCTGTGGGAAGGTTAAAGATGAATAAACGATTTAACCTTGATTTGTCTTTGGAGCAGCGGACGTTATCCGCACAAGACATCGTCGAGGTGGTGAGATGTTTAGTGGATCTTAAGGCTGGAAAAGGCTCGGTGGATGATATCGATCATCTGGGAAATCGTCGGGTTCGATCGGTTGGCGAGTTATTGGAAAATCAAATTCGTATCGGTCTGGCGAGAATGGAGCGAAGCATTAAGGAGCGAATGAATCTGCTGGATATGGAAACCGTGTTACCTCATGACCTGATTAATGCCAAGCCTATTGTTGGTGCCATTAAAGAGTTTTTTGCCGGAAGTCAGTTGTCGCAGTTTATGGATCAAACTAACCCGTTGGCAGAAATCACGCATAAGCGAAGACTGTCAGCTTTAGGGCCTGGTGGCTTGACCAGAGAACGGGCTGGATTCGAAGTGCGGGATGTTCACCCGTCTCACTATAGCCGTATTTGTCCGATTGAGACACCAGAGGGACCCAATATTGGTTTGATTACCTCGTTAGCTACCTATGCCAGAATCAATGAATTTGGATTTATTGAAGCGCCCTTTCGAAAGGTGCGGAAAGGCCGCGTGACGGATGAAGTGGAGTTCCTTTCGCCGTTGGATGGGGATCAGGTGGTCATTGCTCAAGCGAACTCAGCTATGAATAAAGATGGGGTGCTCACTTCCGAGACAATCACTGCCAGAGAGGCAGGGGAATTTGTGACCACCACTCCCGACAAAGTGGATTATTTAGATGTATCTCCTAAGCAGGTAGTAAGTGTGGCGACGGCGTTAATTCCATTTTTAGAGCATGATGACGCAAATCGTGCTCTAATGGGTTCGAATATGCAACGCCAAGCGGTGCCCACTGTAAAAAGCGAGGCTCCTCTGGTTGGAACGGGTATGGAAGCAGTTGTTGCCAGAGATTCTGGATATTTGGCTATTGCTGAACGAGATGGAATTGTTGAATCGGTGGATGCGAGAAGAATTGTCGTGAGAGCCGGACTCAAAGAAAAGGATGAGAAAAAGAAGGGTTCGCGAATCCTTGATACCTATGACCTGGTTAAATTTCAGCGGACGAACCAAAATACTTGTATCACCCAAACTCCTATTGTTCGAGTTGGGCAGCCGGTAAAAAAGGGGCAGGTCTTAGCGGATGGCCCGGCTATGGATCGTGGGGAATTGGCGTTGGGAAAAAATACTTTGGTCGCCTTTATGCCTTGGGGTGGATACAACTATGAGGATGCGATTCTCTTGAGTGAAAAATTGGTCAAAGAAGATGTCTTCACGTCCATCCATATCGAAGAATTTGAAGTGGAGGCGCGTGACACCAAGTTAGGAAAAGAGGAAATTACCCGAGACATTCCTAACCTTGGCGAAGAGGCTCTTCGAAATTTAGATGAAAGTGGCATTGTGCGAATCGGCGCAGAAGTTAAGCCTGGCGATATTCTTGTTGGAAAAGTTACCCCTAAAGGAGAGACCCAGCTAACGCCTGAAGAAAAGCTGTTACGGGCAATTTTTGGTGAGAAAGCAGGGGATGTGAAGGATACCTCGCTTCAAGTTCCTCCTGGCATAGAAGGTATTGTCGTTGATGTCAAGATTTTCTCCCGAAAAGGAGTGGATAAAGATGAGCGGTCACGGACCATTGAAACGGATGATCGCGTAAAGGTCGAGCGAGACTATCAGGAGGAATTGCGGATTATCGAGGAAGAGCGAAATCGTAAGATCCGTAAGCTGTTGCTTGGGCAATTTGTCGGACGGGATCTGATGGATCCTGATAGTGGGGAAGTGATTCTGAAAAAGAAGGGGCGGATCACGGCTGAAGTTCTTCGCAAATTGTCTGACGATGATGCGCGGCGTGTAATTTTGGCTGATGCTGAAGAGCAAAAGAAATTGGATGAGATCGAGCGGGAGGCTAAAGACCAAATCGAGATCTTGCAAACGCAATATGATGAAAAGGTCGGGAGGCTTCGACGGGGTGATGAATTGCCTCCTGGGGTTATTAAGCTTGTCAAGGTCTATTTAGCGATTAAGCGGAAAATTGCTGTGGGCGATAAAATGGCTGGCCGTCATGGAAACAAAGGGGTCGTTTCTCGGATCATGGCTGAAGAGGACATGCCGTATCTCCCGGATGGAACGCCTGTTCAGATCGTTCTAAATCCTCTTGGGGTTCCCTCTCGGATGAATGTGGGACAAATTCTGGAGACTCATTTGGGTTGGGCGGCAAAAGCTCTTGGTATTCAGGTTGAAACCCCTGTGTTTGATGGAGCATCCGAAAGAGAAATAAAAGAATTATTGAAAAAAGCGAACCTTCCGGAGTCAGGGCAATCTGTGGTCTATGATGGTCGTACAGGGGAACCGTTTAAGAGTCCGGTTACGGTTGGTTATATGTATATGTTGAAGCTTCATCATTTGGTTGACGATAAAATTCATGCTCGCTCAATAGGTCCGTATTCGCTGGTGACGCAACAACCGCTTGGAGGAAAAGCTCAATTTGGTGGTCAGCGCTTGGGAGAGATGGAGGTCTGGGCTCTTCAGGCGTATGGGGCGGCTTCCACTTTGCAGGAGTTTTTGACTGTGAAATCCGACGATGTGCCTGGACGGTCTCGAATGTATGAAGCGATCGTGAAGGGAGAGAACTTCCTTGAGCCGGGTCTTCCGGAGTCCTTTAACGTCTTAGTAAAGGAATTGCAGAGTTTGGGGTTGGATGTGGAGCTTATCAAATCTGCTGATTAAGCCAGTAGTCTGATTGTGCATCCCCACCATTCAACATAATCGGAGGAACGAACTTGGAAAGTATCTATTCGCTCTTTGAAAAGCCTCGTGACGCTGTTTCGTTTGATGCCATGCGGATTCTTATTTCTTCACTTGAAAAGATTCGCTCATGGTCTTACGGCGAGGTGAAAAAGCCTGAGACAATTAACTATCGGTCCTTTAAGCCGGAGCGGGATGGTCTGTTTTGCGCAAAAATTTTCGGACCAACGAAAGACTGGGAATGTAATTGCGGTAAATACAAGCGGATGAAGCACCGCGGAATTGTGTGTGATAAATGTGGAGTGGAAGTCATTCAGTCCAAAGTTCGACGCGAGAGAATGGGGCATATCGAATTGGCGGCTCCCGTTGCTCATATTTGGTTTTTAAAGGGGGTACCAAGCCGAATTGGCATCCTTTTAGATATGAGTTTAAAGCAGTTGGAGAAGATTCTCTATTTTGAGGCGTACGTCGTTCTGGATCCGGGCAATACCAATTTGAAGGAACGAGAGTTATTGACGGAGGAAAGATATCGTGAGTGTGTAGAGGAATATGGAGTCAATACTTTTAAGGTGGGTATTGGTGCCGAGGCCATTCGTGAATTGTTGCGAAAGGTCGATATTAATGCCTTGTGGGATGAGCGGCATGTCAAGATCAAGAGTACGACCTCCGCAGCTGTGGGGAAAAAGCTTACGAAGCGGTTAAAGGTGATTGAAGCGTTTCATAAGTCCGGCAATAATCCGGAATGGATGATTATGGATGCCATTCCGGTTCTGCCGCCGGAGCTTCGGCCACTGGTGCCTTTGGATGGTGGCCGATTCGCTACCTCGGATCTCAATGATCTCTACCGTCGGGTGATTAACCGCAATAACCGTCTTAAGCGATTGGTAGAATTGAAAGCTCCTGGAGTGATCATCCGTAATGAAATGCGTATGCTTCAGGAAGCGGTCGATGCGCTGTTTGATAATGGCCGTAGGGGTCGGGTGATTCGTGGAGCGAATAAGCGTCCATTGAAGTCTTTGAGTGATATGTTGAAAGGGAAGCAAGGTCGTTTTAGGCAGAACCTTCTTGGGAAGCGGGTTGATTATTCTGGGCGTTCGGTCATTGTGGTTGGTCCGGAATTACGGCTTAACCAATGCGGGTTGCCTAAAAAAATGGCGTTGGAATTATTTAAGCCCTTTATCTTCCACAAATTGGAAGAACGTGGAGCGGCCACCACTATCAAGAGTGCCAAGCGATTGGTTGAGAAGGAGCGTCCTGAAGTATGGGATGTGCTTGATGAAGTGATTCGGGAGCACCCAGTTATGCTGAATCGTGCTCCCACGCTTCATCGACTGGGGATTCAGGCATTTGATCCAATTCTGGTTGAAGGGAAGGCTATTCGTCTTCATCCGTTAGTCTGTGCGGCTTTTAATGCGGACTTTGACGGAGATCAAATGGCTGTGCACGTTCCACTTTCGGTGGAAGCGCAAATTGAGTGTCGGGTATTGATGATGGCGGCAAATAATGTTCTTTCTCCGGCCAATGGGCGACCGTTGTCGATTCCCTCTCAGGACATGGTGTTGGGGTGTTATTGGTTGACCAAGGACCGTGATGGTGCCCGTGGAGAAGGGAAGATCTTTTCATCTACCGATGAAGTCCGGATCGCCTATGATGCGCAGGAAGTCGAGGAGCAGGCCAGAATTAAAGTTCGGATTGATGGGGATTTAATTGATACAACGGTTGGCCGAGTTCTTCTCTCTGAGATTTTGCCGTCTAGCATGCCATTTTCGCATGTGAATCAGCTCATGACGAAAAAGGAACTGACCAAATTAGTGGATCGTGTTTATCGCCAGGCCGGTCTGCATGAAGTGGTCGTTATGCTTGATCGATTAAAGGACTTAGGGTTCACCTATGCCACTAGGGCTGGTGTTTCGATTTGTATCGACAATATGCATATTCCTTCTCGTAAGGTGGAATTAATCAAGCGGGCAGAAGTGGATGTGTTGCAAGTGCATGATCAATACAGTGAAGGGTTGATTACCAACGGTGAACGGTACAACAAGGTTATCGATATTTGGGCTCACGTTGGCGAACAAGTCGCCATAGAAATGATGAAGGAAATTAGTGAGGGGGGTGGACGGGGAGCAGCGGAGGGCCTTAATCCTATCTATATGATGGCGGATTCAGGTGCTCGTGGAAGTTCTCAGCAGATTCGGCAATTGGGTGGGATGCGCGGTCTCATGGCCAAACCTTCAGGGGAAATCATTGAAACGCCTATTACGGCCAATTTTCGTGAAGGTCTGACGGTCTTGCAATATTTCATTTCTACGCATGGAGCGAGAAAGGGGCTCGCCGATACGGCCCTGAAGACGGCCAATTCAGGATATCTCACCAGGCGGCTCGTGGATACGGCGCAGGATGTGATTATCAGTGAGCCTGATTGTTTGACGACCGATGGCATTATTGTGTCGGCCTTGGTGGAGGGCGGGGAAGTGATTCAACCGCTGGATGAGCGCATTCTCGGGCGCTTAACAGCGGAGGATGTGCATGATCCCGTTACTCAAGAAATTATTGTTAAGGCTCATGAAGAGTTAAATGAGGATCTTTGTAAGACTATCGTGGAAGCCGGAATTGATCATGTGAAAATTCGTTCTGTCCTCACGTGTCAATCTCGGTGGGGGGTGTGTGCCAAGTGTTACGGTAGAGATTTGGCCCGGGGCCGTCTTGTGGAGAAGGGGGAGCCGGTTGGAGTCATTGCGGCTCAGTCTATCGGGGAGCCTGGTACTCAGTTGACTATGCGGACTTTTCATATTGGAGGCACGGCCAGTAAAGTCGTGGAGCAAACTGTTCTCGCATCGAAACATGATGGAACGATTAAATTTTTAAGTTTTGACGCTAAGAAAAATGCTGATTTCCATAATCCCGGTATTGCCGTAAAGACCCAACAAGGAGATTGGGTGGTAATGGTAAGAAATGCCAAAGTTGCGGTATGTGATGAGACTGGGCGCGAACGGGAAAAATATCCAGTGGTGTATGGAGCTAAGATAAAAATAAAAGATGGTGGAAAGGTCGAGATTGGACAAAAGTTTGTTGAGTGGGATCCCTACTCTCTTACGATTTTGACGGAAGTTGGGGGAAGGGTAGCTTTCGGTGACATCACGGAAGGGGTCACCATGAAAGAGGAGGTGGATGAAGTCACGGGACTTTCGCGTCGTGTGGTGATCGAGCAAGCAGGGACCAATTTGCGTCCACGATTGTCTGTCAAGGACGAGTCTGGAAAAACTGCAAAGCTTTCTTCAAGTTCACCTGCCCGTTACCTTCTTCCGGTGGGAGCCCATATTTTTGTGGAAAAGGGTGCCACGGTGTACCCCGGGGATGTGTTGGCAAAAATTCCAAGAGAAACGACCAAGACCAAGGATATTACCGGCGGGTTGCCTCGTGTGGCTGAATTGTTCGAAGCGAGAAAGCCGAAAGAGCATGCCGTGGTAAGTGAAATTGATGGAGAGGTGTCTTTTGGAGGTTTTGTGAAGGGGCTTCGCAAGGTTGTCGTGGATAATAAAATTGGCGATGTGAAGGAGTATTTTATACCACGGGGGCGACACGTTAATGTTCATGAAGGGGATTGGGTTCGCGCAGGGGAGCCCTTGATGGATGGATCTGCTAATCCGCATGATATTCTGAGCGTTTTGGGTCCGCGTGAATTGCAGAAGTATTTGGTGAATGAGGTTCAAGAGGTCTATCGCCTTCAGGGTGTGGTAATTAATGACAAACACATTGAGGTTATCACGCGGCAAATGCTGAAAAAGGTGAGAATAGAAGATGCTGGCGATAGTTCATTCTTGCCGGGAACGCAAGTCAATAAATCTGTTTTTGACGATGAAAATGAGAAGGTTCTTTCCGAGGGAGGGAAACCGGCTTTAGGAAAGCCTGTGTTGCTTGGAATTACAAAAGCTTCTCTCAGTACTGATAGCTTTATTTCAGGTGCGTCATTCCAAGAGACAACCCGGGTTCTCACGGAAGCTGCTATAAATGGACGAACGGATGACTTGCGTGGATTAAAAGAAAATGTGATTGTGGGTAGGTTGATTCCTGCTGGTACTGGTTGGGGTGAGTACCGGGAAACATTTGTTCCTAAGCGAACGGAAGAGGGGGTGTTGCCTTCTGAAGAGCCAATCGGTGTGGATAAAATTAAATTGTCAAGTGGTTGATAGCTAAAATTTAAGAGTTTAAATAGTTCAATGATCTTGACATAAGGACAATGAATCTATAAGATCGTCAGGTTCCCCTAGATGGTTGAAGAGAAATTTGTAAAGAAGATACGGAAAATTTATGCCAACAGTTAATCAATTAATCCGAGTCGGCCGTAAGGCGATAAAAGCTAAAAGTAAGAGTTCCGCTTTAAATCAGTGCCCCCAGAGAAGGGGGGTGTGTCTTCGGGTATATACCACCACTCCGAAAAAGCCAAATTCAGCTTTAAGAAAAGTGGCGCGAGTCCGTTTGACTACCGGCCTCGAAGTTACCGCATATATCCCTGGGGTAGGTCATAATCTGCAGGAGCATTCTATTGTTTTGGTTAGAGGTGGCCGCGTAAAAGACCTTCCTGGGGTTCGGTATCATATGATCCGTGGGGCTTTGGATGCTGTTGGAGTTGCGAATCGAAAGCAGGGTCGGTCTAAGTATGGAGCGAAGCGTCCAAAGTAGCCTGCTTCTTTGTGTTTTTACCAACATCTGATTTGATAATTTGTTAGGAAAAAATTTATATGCCACGTAGGCCACTCGTTCTCCGTCAAAAGGTAGTCCAGGATTCAAGGTATAAGGATCAAGTTGTGGGGAGGTTTTTGAACATTCTCCTGCAAGACGGGAAGAAGAGTACGGCTGAAAGGGTGTGCTATGGAGCCTTTGATATTGTAAGGGAGAAGACCGGCGATGAGCCGCTTAAGGTATTTCATGCCGCTCTTGGGAACGTGAAGCCTATGGTCGAGGTGAAGTCAAGAAGGGTTGGTGGGGCTTCTTATCAGGTTCCAGTTGAAATTCGTCCGATTCGGCAGGTT
>JAOUGQ010000239.1 GCA_029865515.1 Nitrospirota bacterium | reverse complement strand
GCTGGTAATTTTATTGAATTGTCGAGAGCAATATGCTGGATATTGAGCCGTTTGTCAAAGAGATGGCGATGCAGCTCGGGAGGTGTTCAATGCGGAGAGTCAGCGAAGTGTGGATCTGATGCCAGCTTGTTACTTTCTCGTTTGACTCCCTGCCCTCATTTTTTCACAAAGAGGTAGATCGCCAGACCGATGAGGATGACGGCAAAGATTTTCTTGAACAGTTCCGTTGAAATATCTTCAAGAAACCGTGCACCGATTTGGGCGCCGATGATTCCCCCCAGACCGAGCAGAAGGCCGTACTTGTAATCGATGTTGGCCATCCTCCCGTGGGCCATCAAAGCTGAGACCGCGATCACCAGGATCCCGACGAAGGAGGTGCCCACCGCTTTTTGTGCGGTGAATCCCATGAATAAGAGCAGGGGGACCATCAGGAATCCGCCGCCCAGCCCGGTGAATGACGCACCCATTCCCACAACAACTCCGCATGCAATAATGGCTAATGAGGTAACATCCATGCCTCTATTCCTTTTTGGTGGTGTGTAAACCAGACATGACGAGGTGGGTTATTTATAGAAAGGACGATACGGTCAACACACGATCTGACCATCTCAGCACCTTGGCTGATGGCCGCAAATGTTCATCCTACGGAAGGTCCGTTTGGTCGGGATCGACTTTTTAGCTACCACAACCCTCCTGTGCTTGTGACAGGAAATTCCGCGACGTGGGGCTGCACAAATGTTTTATGGCGCATGCGAAGGTTCGTGCCCCCTTCGATGTGCATATCAGTACCGGACTGACCAGCTAGCGAGCGATAATACTCTTCGACAATCTGATGGAACGCCTCGTAATTGAATGGTCCTTTGTAGTTCATCGGCTTCGATACTTCGAGAGGAGCATCTTCAACTGAGGAGCCGACTGTTTGCTTGATGTCCGCATAGAGACCTTCGTATGTGTGCCCATCTAACTCAAAATCAAAAAACACGCGGGAAATCATGTGTTCTTCAGTACTTCCATAGTCCTGAGAATCTTGAATAAGTTTCTGCAAGGTGACTTTGCCTGTCTGCATTGAACCGTCTCCGTGATAATTCTATGGAGTAAGGCCTCGTCGGGATGCCGACATTTCCATGGTCGGAGCTTGGACTATCCTGAAATTTTCAAATTTTGTCAATGAATGGTCCACGTGCATCCTATGCGGACAAAGCCGTCACATGGCATGAGACGGCAAATACGCAATTTCATCTGGAAAGAGACCCTCTCATTCCCGTAATATTCTCGGGCACCGTCAGCCATGACTTCTCTTTCAGTTTGCGATGACCCGGCATATGTTTGGACAGGCGTGTTTTAGATAAATCACCCTAGAAATTGCAATGAGGTTCGCGTGAATTCTTCTGCACCTGACTCGCCCCAACCAGTCTCAATGGCCAACCTGGCCGATCCACATCTGCTTTACCAAAAGAGTGTGCAAAGTCCCGATCATGATATTCCGTTCTTAGCCGGGTATTTTGAGGAGTACACGAAGCAACCCCTTCGGTATTTTCGGGAGGACTTCTGTGGCACGGCCTTGTTGTCTTCCTATTTTGTGACCCAACATCCAGATAACCACGCTTTGGGGATCGACCTGGATTGGCCCACCTTGAATTGGGGAATAAAACACAATGGTTCGCTCCTGACGCTGGATCAACAGCGGCGGCTCACGCTTGTCAATGACAATGTCTTACATGTCCACCATCCCCTCTCGCAACTCACGGTTGCCATGAATTTTAGTTATATGGTGTTTCGTGATCGCCCTACCCTCTTGCAATACTTTACCAATGCTAAACGGTCGCTTCAGCCAGGCGGATTGTTCGTGTTGGATATTTGGGGCGGCAGCGAAACACAGGTTGAGCAGGAAGAGCATCGGGATATCGACAATTCCGATGACGACGGCATTGGGGATTTTGTCTTTGTGTGGGATCAGGATGTGTTTGAGCCTTCCACCTATTTCTGTCGGACCAGGATTCATTTTATTTTCCGCGATGGCAGTGAGCTGCGTGATGCCTTTGTGTATGATTGGCGCTTGTGGACGATTCCCGAAGTGATGGAACTGATGAAAGAGGCCGGCTTTGCAGACGTGCACTTGCTCTGGGAAGGCCTCGATCCTGACACGCATGAGGGAACCGGCACTTATCATCGCGCCGAAAAGGGTGATTCCGATCCCTCATGGATTGCGTATGTAATTGGACAAAACCCGAAATAAGAAAATTGTATTCACCAGTCTTCTGTTCATCTCAGCCCGCTCCCCACCCGAAATTTTTTATTAAGTAAGAATCGGGGAGGATTCCCCTTCCCTTCCTGAAGGAAACCGAAATCATTCCCGCTGCTGTGACCACTCTTCTAAGATCGGTTAGGATGTAGGCATGGCTCTTTCCCTTCCTGAATGTGAGGTCATTGTCGAGGAGTTGAGCCTAGCCCTTGTCGGTGGGTTCATCCAGAAAATTCACCAACCCCGGCCGTTGACGTTGACCCTGGATGTTCGTTCGCCCGGCCAGACCTGTTCATTACTGGTGTGTGTGGAGCCCCGGTTTGCCCGCCTGCATCTCACCTCTCAGAAGTTTGAGAATCCGCCGACTCCCCCACCCTTTTGTTCGTTCCTGCGTTCACAGGTGGAATGTGGGCGGATTGTGGAGATCAACCAGGAGCCAGGGGACCGGATTGTGTATGTCACGATTGTGAAAGCCGATCAGGTATTCATGTTGGTAATTGCGTTGACGGGCAATCAAGCGAATGTGCACGTATTGAATGAGGGGAAACTGGTGTTGCGGTCCTTGCGGGAGACACGGATGAAGGCTGGAACGCATTATGCGCCCCCGACGTTGAAACCGAGTCAGCCGCCTGCGTCTCTCCCTCCCCCGGCTGCGGCGGCCCGCACCGCACAGGACGAGACTGTTGCTCACAAAGGAAGGGATGTTGCCGAGCCGGTTCCTGAAGCCTCCATTCAAGGGGAAGAGGGATTTGGTGAACGGTATCCCGTGTCGGCTGAACTGGATATGCGCTATGGACAACAAGAACAGGAGGAAGGCAAGGATTCCCTTCTTCAACAACAACTGGCGCAGGTTCGGAAGGCGCTGAAACACGCGAAAAGAAAAATTCATGCGTTACAGGAAGATTTCAAAAAGACGGAGCGATTTCGAGAATATGCACGGTATGGAGAACTGTTGAAGAGTCATCTTCATGAGATCAAACGAGGACAAGCGACCATCACCATTGTTGATTATTATGATCCGGCCTTACCCGCCCTAACGCTTCCGCTCGATCCGTCGAAAGACGCCGTGTGGAATATGGAAGATTACTTTCGGAAATTTCATAAATTTGTTGGTGCGCAGGAGCATCTCCAGCCTCGCGTGGACCAAGCCCAGCAGGAAGTGACTCGATTGGAGGCAAAATTGGCTCAGTTGGAACATGGTGTTGTGCATCCTGATAGTTCAATCAACACCAAGAAACCATCGACAGTTCCGGTTCCCTCAGGCACCCGTGCACCCAAAGGCAGACCGGCTCCAGCCCAGGGCTACCGGACCTATACCTCTGCCGATGGGCTCCCTATTTTAGTCGGAAAAACGGCAAAGGATAACGATTACCTGACCTTCAAGGTTGCGAAACCCGATGATCTGTGGCTCCATGCGCGCGGGACGCCCGGCTCTCATGTGGTCATTCGACTGGATAAGGGCGCCACGGTGCCACCGGAGACCTTGAAAGATGCGGCGACCTTGACCTTATGGTTTAGCGACTTGCGGAAGACCCGGAAAGGCGAAGTGATGTATACCTTGCGGAAGTTTGTCAGGAAAGGAAAAGGCTTCAAACCCGGAGCTGTCACCGTAGAACGAGAGAAGTCGATTTGGATCGAATTAAAAGAAGATCGGCTGGAGCGATTGAAAGGCGAAGCAAGTCCTGCGAAACCGGGTCATCCTGAGTGAATCGAAGGATCTAGTGAAGCCGTGTCATCTTCAGCCCCGGCACAGATTCTTCGCCATGGTCCTTGTCCTGAGCGGAGTCGAACGGATCAGGATGGCAATCCTCTAGCTAACGATTCCATTTCGCCCCCTTTGATCTTTTCTGCCGAAAGTCCTCTTCCGACATAAGACAGGAAGATACCTTCTCCTTGCTTTTCCTTCCGGCTGCCTTCAGGTGGCCGCGATCAGGATTTATACGCGGAAAGTTTGGCTAATCGAAGGATGAGAGCCAGGGGACACCAGGGGGACAAAAGGTTAGCGCAGCGTGCGAGCATCTGGGACGTCTTACAGAAGCCGCCTTCAACTCCAACCCTGTGCACTGTCCGCCCAGCTTTTCACCGTTAAGGTATGTCTCACCGCTTCGCGAATTTTCCGGCGTTTCGTACTTGTCGCTGTATGGGGAAAGACCCAGTGATCACATTTACACAATCAAAAACAAAGAAAAACTGAACCCGTTTGCCTCTGAATTTAGACATCTTCACGCAACTCGCCTCACGCGGAGATTATGCGTACAGGAAAATCGGTTTTAACCGATAGAACTGAGATGTTGGAGGTTGACATGCAACATTTTCGTACGCTTGGGCTTATCGGTCTCTTCGTTTTTCTTGGTGGATGCGCGGCTCATTCTACAACCAATGATGAGCAGGTTGATCTCTATCTCGGTACTTTGGATGATAAGCATTTCGTCTGGTGCGAATTGGATCTCAAGCAGTGCCGTGATGAGTTTGAGAAATGGAAGCTGACCCCACGGGGTCGTCTGATCATCAGGGAATTTGAACAAGAGAATACCGGTCAAACCTACAATGCTCACCACCTGCCGAATGTCTT
>JAOUGQ010000238.1 GCA_029865515.1 Nitrospirota bacterium | reverse complement strand
CACTGAACTTTAGCGCAATATGGCTATCTGTGACTGTTTGCTCTTTTTAAGAATGTGAGACTCGTACAAGAGATTGAAAAGTAAAATTATTGGGGTGGCAAAAATTCGAAACAACCCATAAAAAAGGAGGAAAACACATGCGACTTCGAGTTCATCTCTATTCATTATTATTGATGATTCTTTTTGGGGTTGGAAGTATGGCTCATGCGCAAGAATGCTTCATTGGTGAGGTGAGGTGGTTTGGGGGAAATTTTGCTCCGCGAGGGTGGGCCGTCCTGGAGGGACAACTACTTCCTATTAACCAAAACCAGGCGCTGTTCGCCATTCTCGGTACACAATATGGGGGTGATGGAAGAACCACTTTTGGCCTCCCTGATCTTCGAGGACGTTCTCTCTTAGGAAAAGGCCAGGGCCCCGGACTCTCCAATCGACGAATAGGCGAAAAGGGAGGCGAAGAGCGCCATCGGTTGACGGTGCAGGAAATGCCCGTTCATGCTCATGAAGCCAGAGGCGCCAATGTCAAAGGGACCGAAGAGTTTCCTGGAGGCAATCTCATTGCCGGTTCCAATAAAGGGAATTCGGCGGCTTTTGTTCTGAGAAGCAAGCAGATCACTCCTCTTTCTCCAGCCACGATAGGGCCGGCAGGTGGAAATCAATTTCATGACATCATGTCCCCTTATGCCGTATTGACTCCAATCATGTGCCTTCAAGGTGTATTTCCCTCCCGCAATTGAGGTTGTGCCCTTCAACGGTTTTGTGGACGGGATTGCTAGGCATTAGAATAATGTATTGTTTGCTGCTTTTGGCTATTTGCATGGATGGTTTCTCAACCGTTTAATGCCGGGGTAATATCTCGGTTCGAGATTGGCCCCGGTCCATGGTCTTGCACATGACATGAAAAACCTTTCTGTGGAAAAACTCATTCAGGTCGGGTATCGCTTCGTCACGAAATCGCAAGGTCGCTTTTATTTGTATCTCGCGGTTTTTTGCAGCATCCTCGTTGTGTTGGATGCCGGGTCCGTTGAAGTGATCCGGGGCATGAAGCTGAAAACATTTGATGTGATCATGAAACATCGCGTGCTGTTTCAGAAGGCAGACCCCGGCATCGTGATTGTCGATATAGACGAAGCCAGTTTGGAGGCGATGGCTCAAGAATATGGCCGTTGGCCCTGGCCCCGTCAGGTCTTTGCGGAATTTCTGGAAATGCTGCAGGAGCAACATCCTACGGCCGTCGTCTTTGATATTTTGTTTAGTGATCCGGATGTGTTCAATAAGGAATCAGATACGTATTTCAATGAAGTGGTCCCTGATATGGACAATACATTTTTCCCCATGCTTCGCTTATCGCCAGCCAATGATGAGCTGAGCAGGGTGACACCCTCCATGATGCCCGGTATAGAACCCGTTCCCGGCGAAACGCAAGAAGAGAAAGGGATTGCTCTCGTTTTGCCGTATTTTACCAGCATTATTGAAAGCGGGAGAATGGGCACCAATAATGTGTATCCGGATCGAGATGGTATTGTTCGCCAATATCCGATTTATCGTGACCACTTTGGATGGCGTATTCCTTCCCTCCCAGCCAAGGTAGGAACAATGTTGGGGTGGGAACTTCCCAAGCAGCCGGATGTGTTTTTAAACTGGCGGGGAAAATTCGGGGCCTTCCGGTCTGTCCGGTTTAGTGATGTCTTCAACGATTTTTTGCGAAAAGACCGGCAGCGGCCCTCTGATGAATTCACGGATAAGATTGTGATCATTGGTTCCACGGCTTCGGTGCTGTTTGATACCAAACCCACCCCGATGGAAAAGGTTCATCCCGGCGTGGAAATTCTGGCCACGGCCGTGGACAATATCAAGAACGGGGATTGGATCACCCAGGCTAAAAATCCCTGGGTCTTTACGGCTCTGGCACTTGGCCTCATCTGGGTCACGGCGTTGGCGTTTCTGACCGGAGTGAAGCGGAAAGCCATTGATACGGTCTTTGCCGGGTCCCAAGTAGGATTGATGGCTGTCACGTTTGCCAGTCTGAACCTGACCACGTTTTATCTGGATTTAACGGCACCTATAACGGCAGGGCTCATCTATTTTTCTCTGGCCAGAGTCTATGCCTATGCCGAAGCCACCCTGATGGAAAAATATGTCTGGCTCAATGTGGAGGAAGGGGTGGAAGGGTGGCAGCATACCGTGGTGGTGGTGCTTCAAGTGGACGACCTGCCGGAATCGGCCGAAGGAAGATTCATGACAGCCTTGAAGCGAGAACTAAATCACCGGAAGCCTGGATTTACCGTGGAAGCCTTTCCACGCAAACCGGCTGGGATCGGGAAGGCCTACCACAATATGTTTCTGATTTACTACGTGGAGAGTCAGGTGAGCACAGGACAATGGAACGCGAAACAACAGGGTGAAGAGATCCTCTCCCTGATTCAAAGTGTTGCCAAACCCCTTTGTGCGAAGGATACAATGAAATTTCACATCGGGTTTTCCCAGGGTCCTATGCCGTATGGGGAAGAAAAACCCAGGATTCAGGCATGGCAACAACTGGTGACCGCCGCACTCCTGCATCTCAGAAAACCAGAAGGTCGTGTGATTCCTTAAAAATCGATATGGCACCTGAGATTCTATGCGAAAATGGGTATTCCAATTTTATTGGTGGTGGCGTTGACGGAGGTAAATGACGATGAGGCTGTTAACGGTGCTCTTCCTGCTTGCCGGATTTTTCTATCCCCTTGAATCTCAGGCCTCGGATCCGGGCGTTGCCGTCAGATCCTGCCAGGTCATGAGTGAGCCCTTTAAGGATGCTCAATCTGTGACCTCCTTAAAGGAGGGGGACGCTGTGGAAATTTTGAAAAGGAAAGGCGGCTGGCTCAATGTCTCCGCAAGGGGGAAAACCGGTTGGGTGAGGATGCTATATATTCGTCGGGGCGAAGCCGGATCTCAGGCCTCAGTCACGACAGAAGCGTCGGGAGTATTGGGGTTGGCCACCGGAAGAGCCGGCAAAGGGAATGTCGTTGCGGCAACCGGCGTTCGAGGTCTGGATGAAGAAAATTTAAAAGAAGCGGAGTTTAACGAAAAAGAATTACAGAAATTAAAAACGTTTGCCACGACCGCAAAAGAGGCCAAGGCCTTTGCCAAACAGGCCGGGTTGAAGGCACAACAGGTGCCATATATCGAGCCTACTGACGGAAATTAGTCATCAATGCCATCACAAGGAGAGGATGGAACGCAGGTCATGCCATCAATTGGATCTCACAAAGGCATACAGGGCTTAGCCCCTGTGCCTCTGCTGTTTCGTACATGGTCAACTCCTCGGTTGAAAGGAATCCAGATGCATATATTTTTCATGCTGTTCTTCTTACTAGGGACGACGCCATTGGTCTATGCTTTTGATCTCGGTGATGTGTTCAAGAAACCTAAACAAACTGAGGAGACGACAACAGGGACAGGGAAAGAAGAGCAGGCTGCCGAAAAGACTGAAAAGAAAGAGCCCTCGCTGATGGATCTAGCCGAATTGGCCACGGGGACTTCCACAGAAGAAGAAATCGCTATCGGGGAAGAGATTGCGGGAAGGCTCCTTGGGGCTGCGCCTCTCGTTCAAGATGAGAGACTGCAACGATACGTCAATGAGGTGGGAAACTGGGTGGCACTGCAAAGCAACAGAGCTGACCTTCAGTGGTATTTTGGTGTGTTGGAATCGGAGGATATCAATGCCTTTGCCGCACCGGGAGGATTTATTTTTCTCACCAAAGGGTTATATCGAAAGCTGCATAATGAAGCAGAGCTGGCCGGAGTATTGGGACATGAAATCGGGCATGTCGTCAAACGACACCACTTGAACCTCATTAAGAAAAGTAAAGTCATCGATATGGGAAGCAGTCTGTTATCTCAAAAATTTGGAAAGGATAAAAAAGGGGGGCAGACCATACAGAATCTGATTGGAAACGGAGCGGAAATCATGGCACGCGGGCTGGATAAAGATGCGGAATACGAGGCGGATAGAATTGGTGTCGTGGTTGCCAGCAAGGCAGGATATGATGCCTATGGATTGCCCACCGTGTTGCAGGAAATCGGTCATGTGGGCGCATCGGATGGCAGCGTGACCTTACTGTTTAAGACGCATCCTCATCCCGACACGCGCTTAACAGAACTCGGAAACTCTATGGGCGAAAAATTCGACAAGTATCCGGAGGGGAAAAGCGTGACAGGCCGTTTTTACGCCTTGGCGAACTAAGTGGCTCTTGCTTGGTCGAATCGTCTGCAAATGCACAATTTTACAAGAGATCCACCGGGGTGGAGCAGAGGTCTGCCTGAATCGGTCAAATTGAATTTCTTGTTGATGTTTCCTACACCTCAATCCCATTTTCCTTGATTGTATATTGGAGAGCGCCAAAGCTGATCCCCAGAAGTTTCGCAGCCTGCTCCCGAGAAATTGGTGACCTCTACGAGAGTCCGGCGGTTGACTTACTCTTGCAAAAGGTTGGGAGTGCGTCTATGACAAAAGTGGTAGGATGGAAGAAATTCTTTCTGGCCGTTGCTAACTTCCATGAGGTTAAATCCCAGTCTTCAACCTCCGCCCCTGTTTCTGTCAGTTTGTGTGTAATCCTTCCTGAGTGATTCTGTTTTTCCACCTAAAAGTTTACAGAACTTCCTCCGATACAATGCGGAGAGTTGATGCCTGTTGCCAAATGGCCCAAACACGAAAACCATCAGTGGAAACACTGGCAGGGGCAAGGGCGCCAACAAACAATCATTTTGCGATGATCGCAAATCGGCACTTAATTTTTGTATGGGAGGATTTTAGCCAACATGGGAGATAACCAGCTTGTGTGTCAAAAGAAGTGG